>NZ_JBJGXI010000007.1:0-135690 GCF_045635475.1 Radiobacillus sp. PE A8.2
CGCGGAAAGCGAAGTGGATTTCCGGAGCGGTGCAAGCACTCTCCAAGTTACGACGGAGTTTATCTATTTTGCGCACTAACAACAATCTTTTAGAAAACAGCCAAACAGAAAGAGGGTATCAAATGGTAGCGAAACCCTGTGTAGCATCTTTGACGGTAAAAACTTCCCATGTGATGCCACAAGATACAAATTTTCATGGAACATTATTTGGCGGAAAACTAATGGCGCACATTGATGATGTTGCGGCGATTGCTGCTACGAGACACGCGCGTCAGCTAGTGGTCACTGCATCAACGGATTCTGTAGATTTTCTTCATCCGGTAAGAGAGGGAGATACGATCTGCTTAGAAGCAATCGTGACGTGGACGCATCAAACATCGATGGAAGTGTTTGTTAAGGCGGTTACAGAAAACCTGCTTACAGGAGATAGGAAAGTGTGCGCAACAGCATTTATAACGATGGTTGCGATTGATCAGGATAATAAGCCAGTAACTGTTCCAAGTGTGTATCCGGAATCAGACGAGGAGAAGTGGCTACATCAAGAAGCGCCAAGACGTGCAGAGTTGCGAAAAGAACGGAGAAAAAATTCCAAAGATATGGCACGTGATTTTGGAACGGCATTACCATGGAATGAGCAATCCCGATTCGGCGATGCGCCATAAGCTGTAGCAACAAAAAAACCGCTGTTACATGAACAGCGGTTTACTGTTGTTCTATTTCATTTTGACTAACCCAGTTTTCGGACCAATTCTTTATTTCTCTAATAACCGGTTCCAGTGCCTTCCCTTTATCGGTTAACGTATATTCGATACGTACAGGAAATTCAGAGTAAACCTTTCGTTCCACAATGAGCTCTTGCTCTAATAGCTTAAGTCGCTCTGATAATAATCTACCGCTTACGGGAAGTTCAGTTTCCATTTCTGAGAACCGTTTAGACCCGTCAAGTAGTTCAAATAAGATTAAACCAACCCATCTTTTGCTAAACAATTGCATTGCTTTCTCAAATCGTGGACATAGCTGTTGCATTTGTACTACACCCCAAACTAAAGAACATGTATTTTACATCTTTGAGATAAACTTACTAAAAGTAATTAATATAAGAATAGCATATCTGTTGAAGTTAGTAAATAAGTCGAAACTAGTCGTGCATGGTTTGCATGAGACAGACCTTGCTTTATAATAATCATGAGGGTGATAGCAATGAGCATTTTATCTGTAGAAAACTTACATAAATCATATGGAGATAAAATATTATTTAATGATATATCGTTCGTTATTAGAAAGAATGAACGTATCGGGTTAATTGGTGTAAACGGGACGGGGAAATCCAGTCTACTAAAAATAATTGCCGGAATTGAGACAAAAGATGCTGGTGCGATGAAACATGCCAATGATTTTCGTGTCGAGTACTTACCACAAGATCCAGAGCTTGACCAAAATTTATCCGTGTTAGATCAAATCTATTACGGCGAATCGACATTGATGATTGTACTTCGAGCATATCAAAATGCGCTCTTTCAATTAGAAAATGATCCGGATAACACCAAGCTTCAAGATAAGCTAATGAGCTTACAACAAAAAATGGATCAGGAAAATGCATGGGATGCAAACGCAAAAGCAAAAACAATTTTGACAAAGTTGGGAATAACCGATTTTGACCAACAAACAGCAACATTGTCTGGTGGTCAGAAAAAGCGGGTGGCGTTAGCAAAAGCGCTAATCCAACCAGCAGATGTGCTGATTTTAGACGAGCCAACCAACCATCTCGATAATCAAACGATCGAATGGTTAGAAGGTTACCTGCCCCAGTACCAAGGGTCTGTTGTACTCGTTACGCACGATCGTTATTTTTTAAATCGGATTACGAATCGTATCTACGAACTAGATAAAGGTATGCTATATACGTACGATGGAAATTATGAAGCATTTTTAGAGAAAAAAGCTGAAAGAGAAGAACAAGAACTTCATGCCGAGCAAAAACATAAAAATACATTGCGCAGAGAATTAGAATGGCTTCGTCGTGGTGCAAAAGCTCGTACAACAAAACAAAAAGCGAGAATACAGCGAGCGGAAGATCTACAAGAGGTCAATTATGATAATAATAAAGCAAATGTAGAATTTGAGATTGGCTCGACACGATTAGGTAAAAAGGTTATTGAAATAGAGAACATTAGCAAAGCCTATCAATCGGCGACCTTTTTACAAGATTTTAATCTTCTTATCGTTCCGGGGGACCGAATTGGCATTATTGGACCGAACGGAAGCGGAAAATCGACGTTGCTCAATATTATTACAGGCCGGGTCGCACCTGATACTGGAACAGTAGAAATTGGACCGACAGTAAAGCTTGGTTATTATACCCAAGACCATTCAGAGATGGATGAAAATCTACGTGTAGTTGAATATATAAGAGAAGTTGCAGAAGTTATTTACACAAAAGATGGTGAATCAATAACAGCAGAACAAATGCTAGAACGCTTTTTGTTCCCGCGCTCGCAGCAGTGGACCTATATTCGTAAACTTTCTGGAGGAGAGCGAAGACGACTTTATCTTCTACGTGTATTAATGGACGCTCCGAATGTATTGTTATTGGATGAACCAACCAACGATTTGGATACACAAACGTTAAGTGTATTAGAGGATTATTTGGACCATTTCCCCGGTGTAGTCATAACGGTATCACATGATCGCTATTTCCTTGATCGCGTTGTTGACCGGTTGATTGCAGTAGAAGTAGGTCAGGAACCTCAAATATACCGTGGAAACTACAGTGATTACTTAGAATTAATTGCTAGTAAACAACCCAAAATAGTAGAGAAACAAGAGCAACCAAGGCAACGAAACAAAAAACGAAAACTTTCCTACCGAGATCAACAGGACTGGAATAGTATCGAAGATCGTATTGCCGAATTAGAGGAACAGATTGAACAGATCAAAGCTAAAATAGAAGCAGCGGGAAGTGATCTCGGAAAAGTCCAAGATCTCTATAAAGAACAGCAACAGTTTGAAGAACAATTAGAACAAGCAATGGATCGTTGGACAGAGCTGTCTATTTTAGTAGAAGAAATAGAACAGGAAGATTAACCGGATATGAATGTTTAACATCAGTACTATGAAATCGACTAAATATCCGAATATATTTTTTGTCGATTATGAGTTGTTATGAAATAATAGAATAGAAAAAGAAAAAATTTGGAGGGAATAATCAAATGGCAGAACAACAAGCACTAGAAAAATATGCAGAGCTCGCGTTACGAACAGGAGTGAATCTTCAAAAGGGACAACCTTTAATGATCAATGCACCAATTGATGGCGCAGATTTTACAAGAATCGTTGTGCGAAAAGCATATGAACTTGGAGCTTCCGATGTACATATTAATTGGGCAGATGATGAACTGACGCTTTTAAAGTACGAAAATGCACCAGATGAAGTACTAACAGATTTCCCGCAATGGCAGGTTGATAAGTATTTAACATTTGCTGAAAAAGGCGCAGCACTATTATCTATCCGATCAACAAATCCGGATTTGTTAAAGGATATTGATGCAGCACGCGTTGCAAAAGCTTCTAAAGCTGGGGCAGAAGCAATGAAAGAGTTCCGTAAATATACGATGAATGATCGTATTTCGTGGTCAATCATTTCCATCCCAACTGGAGACTGGGCACAAAAAATATTCCCAGACAAATCCAAGGAAGATGCGATGGAAAGCTTATGGGAGCAAATCTTTAAAATTGTTCGTGTTGATAAAGAAGATCCAGTTGCAGCATGGGATGAGCATAACGCAACATTGAAAAAAGCGCGTGAAGTGTTAAATAAAAAACAGTATAAGAAATTAATTTATAAAGCACCAGGAACTGATATTGAACTAGAGCTTCCTGAAGGACATGTGTGGAAAGGCGGAGCTGCAGAAAACACCGAAAAAGGCTATAACTTCAACCCAAACATGCCAACAGAAGAAGTGTTTACACTTCCACATAAATACGGAGTTAATGGTACTGTAACAGCGACAATGCCATTAAACTACGGTGGAAACGTGATTGATAACTTCAGCTTAACGTTTAAAGATGGTAAAGTTGTTGATTATCAAGCGGAACAAGGATACGAGACGTTAAAGCATTTATTGGATACAGATGAAGGGGCACGCCGTTTAGGTGAAATTGCACTCGTTCCACATGAGTCACCAATTTCTCAATCAGGCTTAATTTTCTATAACACGTTATATGATGAGAACGCTTCTTGTCATATTGCACTTGGAAAGGCATATCCGACCAACCTTGAAGGCGGATCAAAAATGAATGATGACGAACTTGATCAGCATGGCGTAAACGACAGTCTTACACATGTCGATTTTATGATTGGTTCAGCGGAGCTTGATATTGATGGTGTTACAGCAAATGGTGAAACAGAAGCCGTTTTCCGTAAAGGTAGCTGGGCGATCAATTTTGATGAGTAAACCGGGTGATGTTTGGGTGCGGTCATAACGGGGTATCTTTTCTATAACAAAGGGGAGATAACAGATGGACCAACCAAATCCTGAGTTAATAGGTTTTCAACCAAATCCAAATAATGATTTTGGAAAATGCTCAAATTGTGGAAAGCTGTTGCAATCGAAGCAAGAGGAAAAAATGCAGCTTTGTGCAGAGTGTCAAAAACGTCATAAAGATAAAGAAGTCATTGGTGAAGATTAATAAAAGCTTGTCTCTGTGTGTATGCAGAGACAAGCTTTTTTTGATGGGTGTGGTTGGTGATTGTACTCCTATGTGTTGGATGTAGTGGTTCAGGAGTTGCTGCGGGAGTGCGAAGCGACGCGAAAAGCTTTGGTTAGTTGAATTACGCGTCGCAAAGACCTGTAAGTGACGCGAAAAACCTGAGTGAGTAGAATTACGCGTCGCAAAGACCAGGAAGCGACGCGAAAAGCATGAGTGAGTAGAATTACGTGTCGCAAAGACCAGGAAGCGACGCGAAAACCCTGAGTGAGTTGAATTACGCGTCGCAAAGGCCAGGAAGCGACGCGAAAACCCTGAGTGGGTTGAATTACGCGTCGCAAAGGCCAGGAAGCGACGCGAAAAACCTGAGTGGGTTTAATTACGCGTCGCAAAGGCCAGGAAGCGACGCGAAAACCCTGAGTGAGTAGAATTACGCGTCGCAAAGGCCAGGAAGCGACGCGAAAACCCTGAGTGAGTAGAATTACGCGTCGCAAAGCCCTGTAAGCGACGCGAAAAACCTGAGTGAGTAGAATTACGTGTCGCAAAGGCCCGTAAGCGACGCGAAAATCCTGAGTGAGTAGAATTACGCGTCGCAAAGCCCAGGAAGCGACGCGAAAACCCTGAGTGAGTAGAATTACGCGTCGCAAAGGCCAGGAAGCGACGCGAAAAGCTTTGAGTACACTAATTGAGTGGAAATTAGTTAATAAAACCTTGTGATCGGGATTAATCTAGTATATTTGGCACTTACCTGTGACAATCATACTCGTTCAGCAGATGATCAAGTACATCTTCCAACTACAACACACCAAACGTACTCGATCACCCGCTGATCAAGTACATCTACCTGCACCATCACACCAAACATACGCAATCACCCGCTGATCAAGTACATCTACCTGCACCATCACACCAAACATACGCAATCACCCGCTGATCAAGTACATCTACCTGCACCATCACACCAAACATACGCGATCACCTGCTGATCAAGTACATCTACCTGCGACATCACACCAAACGTACTCGATCAACCACTGATCAAGTACATCTACCTGCACCATCACGCCAAACATACGCGATCACCTGCTGATCAAGTACATCTACCTGCACCATCACACCAATCATACTCGATCCCCGCTGATCAAGTACATTTACCTGCACCATCGCACCAAACATACTCGATCCCCCGCTGATCTGGTATATCCACCCGGATCATCGCACCAAAACCACAGATCACCGCACGTATGCAAATCCAGACGCTCACAAGCAACAATCTGCCTCTAAACCTCCATAAAACCATTTTTAACAAGCACGGCGCGAATCATGTCATACGTATACCCTTCAGGTAGGGCTTCTTTTAAAGGCTTTAGCTTTTGCTCGTCTGAATCCGTACGAGCCTCTATGATTGTTTGCTCCTCTTCTTCATTGAAAAACAGCGACCAATCTAACGGCTGCCCTTCTTTGCCAGCTTTTAGCAAGTGGGTTAATACCGTTCTTTCTGTTATCGACCGCTCCGCAGCAATGAGTGCAATCGTTTTTCCATCGATAAAAGCCTGATAGCTAACTAGGTGACTTGCTTCTCCGGTACTGCTGCTACTCTCCTTTTTAGGAAGAGCGGAACTTACGCTGGCAGCAGGTGGCCGGGGTGGTGCTTCATGTGTTTCAAGCCAGGCGCTAACTGGTTCTAAGAAGATTTCGCCGTATTGTTCAAATTTCTTAGCACCCACACCTTTTAAAACGAGCATTTCTTGTTCGCTTGTTGGAAGGTAACGGCATATTTCTTTTAATGTAGCGTCAGAAAAAATCACGTAAGGAGGAACGGCTTTTTCCTCGGCCACTTGTCTGCGTAACTGCCTGAGTTCCTCGAACAATGCTTCGTCATAGTCTGTTTGCGCCTCGCTTTTTACGACTCCTGTTTTCATCCATACTTGTATTTGCCCTTTTAATACGTCTGCGGCCGCTGTGGTCAATTTTAGAATCGGGAAGCGATCTTCACCAGCATCTAAATAGCCTTCTGCTACTAGAAAATGAATGAAGTTGGTAATCTCTTTTTCTGTATATTGTCGCATTAAGCCATATGTGGTTAGGTCGTCGAAACGAAATGATTTTACCTTTTTATCACTCGATCCTTTTAATACTTTGGCAACAAGGCCAGCTCCAAACCGTTCACCCATTCGTTTTACACAAGAAAGCACCATTTGGGCTTCCTTGGTCCGGTCCGCGCGTTCACCATCATGCTGACAATTACTACAAGATCCGCAGTCTATTCGTTCTGAAGGATCCTGAAAATAGTCAAGAATAAATGTAGGCAGACAGCTACTCGTGTGACAGTAGTTGGTCATAGCTTGTAGTTTTTTGTATTCTTGCGCCTTTTTATGCTCTTCTAAATTGGACTGTTCTATTAGAAATTTTTGCAGTTGAATGTCTTGTCGGGAAAAAAGTAGAATACAGTCACTTTGTTCCCCGTCCCGACCAGCACGTCCAGCTTCTTGATAGTAGGATTCGATATTCATTGGCATAGAATAATGAATAACATAGCGAACATTCGACTTATCAATTCCCATTCCAAAAGCATTTGTAGCAATCATAAGTAATTTCTCTTCATTAATAAAAGCTTGCTGTGCTTGTTTACGCTTGTCCTCAGATAATCCGGCATGATACTTTGTAACCGAAAGACCTGCTTTTTCAAGGCGATCATACAGTTGATCTGCCTGTTTGCGGGTTGCTGTATAAATAATCCCAGAATCGTATTGCCTGTTGCGTACATACTGAGAAATATAATCTGTTCGATCTTGTCGCGTAACGACATGGAAAGACAGATTATTTCTTGCAAATCCGGTGTTCACTACATAATTCGGATTAATATTTAATAATTGTTGGATATCTTGAATAACTTCTTTTGTTGCTGTCGCAGTAAGTGCAACCATTACTGGTAGGCTTGGAATCTGCTTTAAAGTAGCGACAACTGAACGATAGCTCGGACGAAAATCGTGCCCCCACTGCGATATACAATGCGCCTCATCAAAGGCGATAAGTGCAAGTGGAATGGATGACAAAGTATTCATAAAAGCAGCCGACTCCAATCGTTCCGGTGCGATATATAAAAATTGATAATTGCCTTTCCTTAACTGCTGTAACCGATCATCCTGTTCTGCTTGCGTCAACGAACTATTGATATAGGTTGCCGGTATGCCAAGTGATGTTAATGCATCAACTTGATCTTTCATAAGGGAAATAAGTGGAGAAATAACAATTGCTGTTCCATCAAGCATGAGACCGGGAATTTGATAGCATATTGATTTTCCACCACCGGTAGGCATAATCGCAAGGGAATTATGAGAGGAGAGGGTGTACTGAATAACGGAGTCTTGACCTGGTCTAAAACTGTCATATCCGAAATATTCTTGTAATAAATCAGTTGCTTCCTTAAACATGGCAACACCAACCTTTTCATCGCTAATCGGAAACATCATTTGACGTTTCCGAATCTATCGTATCATGGCAAGGCTAGTAATCACAATTGGTTTTTAAAATGAAGTTGAAATCATACTGGTTTACATTGCCATCTGATAGCCTTAAACTATTTCTATATTAAGAAATCAATATCATAGTGCCGAAAGGGGGAGAGGTATGATTGATTCGTTTCTTTTAGAATTTATGATTATTGGCGTACTTGGGGTCGGATCTCAATGGATTTCTTGGCGACTACGGCTACCAGCTATCGTTGTGATGTCGATTGCGGGACTGTTATCCGGCCCAATCTTTCATATAATAAATCCAGAACAGGATTTTGGAGAACTGTATCGTCCATTTATTTCTGTCGCGGTTGCTATCATATTATTTGAAGGTAGCTTAAACCTTGATATAAAAGAGATTCGTGGATTAGGACGACCTGTCATGCGTATCGTTACTTTTGGTGCTTCGATCAGTTGGGTGCTCGGTTCACTTGCGGCCCATTATGTAGCGGGCTTGTCATGGGCGGTATCTTTTGTGATCGGTGCCATTTTAATCGTTACAGGACCTACCGTAATTCTTCCCTTGTTAAGGCAATCCAAACTAAAGCCGCGGCCTGCAAAAATACTCAAGTGGGAAGGTATAATCGTTGATCCATTTGGCGCATTATTAGCTGTATTTGCTTTTGAAGCGATCGTATTTATGCTTGGTGATGGTGGAAGTGGTGTCTCCTTACTTATTTTCTGTCTTGGTGCTGTGTTTGCGGTAATACTAGGAGTTGTTTTTGGAAAAGCAATTGGCTGGATGTTTGAAGCGGGACATATGCCAGAATTTCTAAAATCACCTTCCATGTTTATTGCAGTTATTGCATGTTTTGCATTAGCTGATGAGGTTGCGCACGAAACTGGACTTCTAGCTGTGACTGCAATGGGAATGAAGCTTGCTAATATGCGGATTGCATCAATCCAAGATATGCGCCATTTTAAAGAAAATATCTCGATGCTGCTAACATCTGCTATATTTGTGATGCTAACAGCTTCGTTAACAAGGGATACGTTAGTTGATGTATTTCAAGTAGAAATTATCGGATTTGTACTGTTAATGTTATTTATCGTAAGGCCGTTATCGATCTTTTTATCAACCTTTGGTACAGACTTAACGAACCGGGAAAAGCTATTAGTAGGTTGGATTGCGCCTAGAGGGATCGTGGCACTAACTGTAGCAAGTTATTTCGCATCTGTGTTGCTAGAAGAAGGTTTTGGTGATGCTGCGATTATCACATCATTAACATTTGCACTCGTATTCTTCACAGTATGTGCGCACGGTTTTTCTATTGGGTGGCTAGCGAGGAAGTTAGATTTATCCTCGGAGGAACAACCGGGTATTTTAATGATAGGAAGTAATAGTTTTACGGTTGCTTTATCTCAACTGCTGAAGGAAGCTGAGATACCTAATTTAGTGACAGATTCTTCATGGCGTCGACTGTCCAGAGCAAGAAACGCTGGAATCAATTTTCATTATGGTGATATTCTATCGGAAAAAACAGAATATGGGCTCGATATGACACCTTATAATTACTTGTTGGCAGCAACGGAGAACGACTCTTATAACAGTCTAGTCTGTACAACATTTGTTCCGGAATTCGGTAGAAGTAATGTGTATAAAATTAATACACATGGTGCGAGTGATCAAGCAGATGATTTAGTATCGACAATCGGTGGGCGACTATTGTTCAGTAAACAAGATACATTAGAATCACTGATTCATAAAATTGATGCAGGACATGTACTAAGAAAAACTAATATTACGAATCAATATACGTATGATCAATATATCGAAGAACGAGATCTACACACGATATTGTTGTTTATCGTGAAGCAATCCAAAAAAATCGAGTTCTTTGTCGACAACGAAACAGTGGAAGCAGAACCTGGTGATGTGGTTATTAGCTTAACGCCACCAAGTAAAGAATTTGATAAAATTCGTGCAAAGTTAGCTGAACAACGCGATGCAAAAGCGGATGAAACAAAAGAGGAGCAGTAACCTAACTTAGGTTGTCTGCTCCTTTTTTGAAAGATAAGAGAGTCTGTGCATATGTCTAGCTCCAAGCGTCAGAAACTAGGCGACTTCACGAACCGCCTTACGATAAGTCATCATGTATTCAAGTTTCATGGAAGGCCGACTAAAAGCGGACTTGTCGTCCAACGGCGACATACCCTTATGCGGGGGATGATTCCTTTATCTCAGTCGACTCACTCCAGCTGCTAAGTTTCTAAGCGGGCTCCCTGAGCTTTTCTTATGCTATTTAATCTTCAAAAGCATCTAACTGTTTATTCAACTCCGCTAACTGGTTTTCTATTTGTTCTAATTGTTTTTCGGCATTAGCTGTATTTCCACCAACAGAGTCTAACTTTTCTAAATCAGATTGAATACGAATATAGTCGGATTTTAATGAACGGATTTCATCTTCTATTTCTTGTTTTGTCATTGTTCAACACTCCTTTAAATAAACTGTAGCCAAAACATGCGTAGTAAGTCAAGAAAACCAAAAATAACCCTTGTCGAATGATGATAAAAAACGTAATATAGGATTACTTTATCAAGGAACAGGGGGCATTTAGATGGAAGTTGTTCGAATCAGTGATCCAAAAGCGTATCTTAAATTAGTTGAAACAATGTTATTGAAAAAAGAAGCGAGCAATAACTTACCTTTAGGGATTGTGAATCGGATAGTGGGTAGCAAGGAGAACGCAGTAGATCAAAACCACCCATACTTCGGTATCGTAAAAGAAAAAGGAGAAGCGGTTTATGCATTTATGCAAACACCACCACATAATTTGATTTTGGCTGATGTAGATAATCTACCTTCTAGCACAATACAAAGTATAGCTGAGCATCTGTATAACGAAGAGGTCATGCTACCTGGAGTAATCGGCCCTAGTAGGCTTGCCCAGCAGTTTGTAGATAGCTGGAAACAGTTAACAAAGGTGGAGACATCGATTGAAATGGAACAATTCGTTTATCGACTAGATCAGCTAATTGAGCCCCCTATAGTTGAAGGTGAATTAGTAAAGGCGTCTGACGCGAATAGTAAGTTAATCGCTAAGTGGCTGATAGCATTCGGAGAAGAAGCGCATGTGCCGACCACTACTGAACAAGCGGAGCAAATGGCAGCACGTTTCATTGAAGTACAATCTGTATACCTCTGGAAAGTAAATGGAACATACGTCTCGATGGTGAATCAATCCCGAAAATCAAAGCATGGGGCATCGATTAACGCAGTTTATACACCAAATGAATATAAAGGAAATGGATATGCTACGGCGAGTGTGGCAGAACTGTCTAAGAGATTATTACAACAGGGAAATCAATTCTGCAGTCTGTTTGCTGATGCAGATAATCCAATATCTAATCATATTTATAAGAAGATGGGTTATCGTGTTGTTAGTGATTCAACTGTTTATAATTTAAAATCATAACTGATATACAGACGGCATAGGCTAATTCCTAGAGACAAGGAGTTAGTCTTTTTGAATCTTTTTAATAAAAATGGGCACAGTACAAACGTGTGATTCATTAAATAAAGAGTATTTACAACTTATTGGAAGTATATAAGCCTATATCTAACCATATGGCTAACATATTAGAACGTTGATTTAAAATGGATATTAATTAAGCCAAATCACAAAATACACTATTTGTACAATCCAAAATATGTTAGTAACATTATAAGTGTCTATTTTATCGAACACGTTTTTCATCCTGAAAGAGGAGGAAACAATTCATTGAATATTTTAGGTTTTTTTAAAAAATCACTAGATATAGTTGATAAAGCTGTTATGAAATTAGAAGAATTTATTTTAAGTTTTTCTGTAATTCTGATTTCCATTATGATTATCGGAAACGTTATTGCACGTGAAATTTTTGGTTCAAATATCTTTATTTTTCATTTAGAAGTAAGTAAGTTCGCCATTGTTATTGCAACTTTTATGGGCATTGCTTATGTTGCTAGAAAAGGAAGACATATAAGTATGTCAGCATTCTACGATTTTGCCCCATTTAAAGGCAGGAAAATTATGATGATTGCAATCAATTTTATTACAGCTATCGCCATGTTCTTTTTAGCCTACCACTCCTATTTATATGTACTATCTGAAGCGAAATATGGTGCGGTAACATCCAATTTACAGGTGCCTGTATGGGTAATGGTAATGTTCATTCCTCTTGGTTTCCTAATGGCAGGTATTCAGTACCTTCGGAATACGTGGATCAATATAAGAGTGAAGGACAAGGTATATTTGGGAATTGATGCAGTTGATTATAATGATAAAGATAAAAAAGAATTGGCAGATGAAATTCATGTGTAAGATGAATAAAAATTACATACGAGAAAGGAACCAATTATGTTATTAACATTAATAGCAATTATGATTGTTCTATTGTTATTGAATTTCCCAATGATGATTCCGTTAATTGTAGCACCGGTGATTATTGTTTCAATTTACTATCCAGATATGGGATTGACGTTAGTATTGGATCAATTAATGACCGGTATTGAATCACCAGTTCTCCTATGTGTGCCTTTATTCATCTTTGCGGCAGACATTATGACATCGGGAAGAACTTCTAATAAACTATTAGATTTCATTGGTGCCTTTGTTGGGCACATTCGAGGTGGCTATGCGGTAACAACAGCTGCTGCTTGTACGTTATTTGGTGCTATATCAGGGTCTACCCAAGCCACTGTAGTAGCAATCGGTCGTCCAATGCGCGAGAGATTACTGAAAGTTGGATACAAAGATTCTAGTGCCATTGCACTCATTATTAACTCAAGTGATGTAGCTTTGTTAATCCCACCTAGTATAGGGATGATTATCTATGCATTAGCTGCAGATGGTGTATCAGTAGGTAAACTATTTATTGCAGGTATCATACCAGGGTGCATCATTTTCTTAAGTTTTGCTACCTATAGTTATTTTTACGCTCGAATAAAAAATATTCCATTAGCAGACCGTGTTAATTGGCCAGATCGATTAAAAGTAACAGCGAAAGCACTACTTCCTTTAGGTTTCCCTGTATTAATTATTGGTGGGATTTATAAAGGTTGGTTTACGCCGGTTGAAGCAGCGGGTATTTCGGTATTGTATGCTTTTATTTTAGAATTTGTTATTTATCGGTCTATTCACATTAAGGAATTACCCAAAATTGCATTATCAACAGGACTTGTTACATCTGCGGTATTTGTATTGGTTGCTGGTGGGCAGGCATTCACTTGGGTTCTTGGTTATGCACAGATTCCACAGCAAATTACAGAAGCTGTATTAGGCTCTGATCCTAGCGGTTGGTATGTATTGTTAATGGTAAGTATATTCTTCTTTGTCGGCTGTATGTTTGTCGACCCAATTGTAGTTATTTTAGTACTAACACCTATTTTTGCACCAGCAGCAACAGCCGCAGGTGTTGATCCTATTCATTTAGGAATAATCATTACATTCCAAGCAGCATTGGGTTCAGCAACACCACCATTTGGGGTCGATATATTTACCGCGAGTGCTGTATTTAACAAATCATATTTAGATGTTATTCGGGGGACTCCTCCGTTCATCATTATGTTACTTATTATCGGAGTACTGTTAATTGTATTCCCACAACTATCGTTAGCGCTTATTTAATTTGTTAAGTAGATTCTCACATTTTCGAGAATCCTTATATATATCAATTTTTAAAATTACTTAGGGGGTAATTACTATTTTTAACAAAAAGTCAATTTTAGCATTGCTTTTCGTCTTAATGTTAAGTTTGTTTCTAGCTGCATGTGGTGGCGAAACAGAAGAACCAGAAGAGAATTCAGATGAACCTGCCAATGATGAACCTGCAAACGAAGATACAGAAAATGCTGCAGGTGAAAATGAAGGTGAAACAGCTGGAGCTGACATCGAAGAAGCTGAATGGAAATTTATCACAGAAGAACTTGATGGTCAAGTACAGTATGAGTACGCAGAAGAATTTGCTAAGCGTATTAGTGAAAAAACTGGCGGCAAAATTACTGTAACACCATATGAATATGGTGGTCTTGGTAGTGAAGTTGACCAAGTGAAATCATTACAACAAGGTGCAGTACAGTTAGCGGTTATGTCACCTGGTTTCACTGGTAACATGGTTAAAGAAGGACAAATCTTTGCTTTACACTATTTGTTCCCAAGTGATCAAAGAGCAACACAAGATATCTTAAATACAAGTGAAGCAATTAACACGGATTTACGTGCAAGATACGAAGAATATGATATTTCACCACTTGGTTTCTGGACAGAAGGTGCTATGGCTTGGACAAGTAACGTTGGAATTGAAGAGCCTGCAGATTTTGAAGGTCTGAAAATGCGTGTGCAAGAATCTCCATTAATGATTAAATCATACGAAGCATATGGAGCTGCTCCACAATCATTAAGTTGGGGTGAGTTATATACTGGTCTAGAACGTGGAACTGTTGAAGGTCAAGAAAATCCAATTTTCTTTATCTATGATGCTAAATTCCACGAAGTTCAAGACACAATGACTATTTCTAATCACAACAACTATGTTGCGATGACAACTGCTAATACATCTTGGTACAATGGTCTTTCTGATAACTTGAAAAAGATTGTTGATGAAACGATAGCAGATATGCAAGATTGGGTATTTGATAAGCAAACAGAATTAAATAATCAATTCCTTGAAGAAATGAAAGCTAATGAAGAATATCCAACTGAAATTATTGAACTAACTGAAGAACAACGTGCAGCATTTGAAGAACTTGCTGTAGATGTTCGCGAATTCTATCGTACTGACGTTTCAACTGTAGATGGAGCTATTCTAGATAAACTAGAAGGCGAAATTGAAGCAGCAGAATAATTGTAGAAAAAAAGGCTGTCCTAAGGGTAACGGGTTCAGTTCTAGGATAGAAAACAATAAATAACACACCAAATAGGAGTACAATTCGTACAGCGTTTTGTATTCCTATTTTTATTGATATAACAACATTTATTATATATTAACACCTAATTTAACATGATAAATCGCAACCTTTTTAGCAAAGAAACATAGAATTGTGTACAACGTGAAATTAGAGTGCTAAAACGATTGTTAAAAGCTATTTTATTTCAACTGTGATATGTGCTGCTAATAATGATTTGTTCTATTTTCGAGAAAGGTTTTCTGGTATTTTATGTTAAAATATAGATAAAGAAACAGTAAGAATACTCGGGTATTTATAAGGAGAATAAACATGCTTAATTATCTTTTTGATGCTATATTGCCCATACTAACAGTTCTTTTTTTGTATAGGATAATAGAAAGAAAAAACGAAATGGAGATAAAGGAAAAGATAACATACTACATTTTTCTATTTATATTTTTATTCATCATGAACATTTTCTAAATATTTTCACTAGCGTTGCATAAAAAATAAAAAGTTATGTCAAACAACAAGTTTTCGTGCTCGGTATATTTTACTGAATTTTCAGATATAATATTTTTCATTTTTAAGAAAAAAAGACAATAGGGCTTTAAAAGTAGTCCTTTATCCATTTTTTTACAGTTATTCAATTGATTGGATCGTAAGTCAGATAATTCAAATGAGAAACATGCCCCGTTTCATATTGCGTTAAGGTTTCTTCAAAGATACGTTGGTGAGAGAGCTTTCGGCGACCATCGGATGATCGATCTGGTTCCTTGATTAATTCTGAAATAAAGGTTTCAAGTTTCTTGGACCAGCAGTCACCAATCCATCATTTCCAGTAATGTGCCTCTATATCCTAATTTATGCTTTATTAAAAGCGTTAAGCAGAACACAATCATTGCAATGTAAATCTGGTTGAATACAGCATTTTGGCTTTTACCATAAAGCTTTTTCAAGACCAAATGTTGCTTTACCCATTTGAAAAACAATTCAATTTGCCAGCGTGTTCGGTAGAGGTCACTAATTTCCTGTGCACTTATTTTTGCGTCATTACACACAATGGAAATGTTGTTTCCTTCGCTATCTACTGTTTCTATTAAGCGTAGAGGATGTTTCATCTTACCAATCCTCACGATAGCATCTCGAAGGATAGACGAGGAAGGATCAACTCTTAATTCTTCTATCACATGTACAACCGTATTCGTTTTGATTCGAGTCACAAATCGAATCCCTATTGCACAATAGAAATCAAACTTTTCGAAGTTGAAATAACCTCTGTCAAATACGTGAAGCGCATTTTTATCTAGCACAATCAATGCATCCAACTGTGTTTCGTCTGCCGGTCTAGCTGGCGTAATGATGACATCGTTTGGGAAAGTCTCACCATTACAAAAGACTACAGATGTGTGCATTTTAACCCCTGATTTTGTATCTCGAAAATCTGCCCACTCATATTGACTAAGACACATGGAAAGTGTCGATGAATCAATTAAATGAATCTTTCCAAGTGATTTTTCAGCTTTTTTGGGACCTAGTATTTGATGTAGCTTTTGAATCAAATGATGCATGATAACTTGGAATATTTCAGGTGGTAACTCACTAAACTTTCTGGAAAGTTGGGATTTACTGATACTCTCAATACCTACTTGTCTTTGTACCGTTTTTTTTACGTTTCACATTTTCACTTACTCGTCGTAAACTAGGCAGTCCTTTTAGCTGGGCTTGGATAAAAAGCCTTGTAAACGTTAGTACATCTAACTTTTTAACATATTTGTCAATCTCAGCATGATCAATCATTTTTTGAATAACTTTCGAATCTAATGGATGAATGTATTCCTTGAATACAGTTTTTATGGTATTATTGTCCATGGATGTATTCTCCTTATAATTAGGGATTTAGACAGGACTACCATACCCTAATTTTAAGGTTTTTTTGTGCATTTTTATAGCTAAAATTTCCAATATTCCCAATCTTCTAACGATTTTTATTCCTTGACTTTTGCTTAGAAAGTTTATGCAACGCTAGTGAGGAAATTATAAAAATAAACAGTTGTGGATATCTTGCTGAGTTATTTAGCCACGTCCAGCTCCGAGCGCCAGCGACTAGCGAGACTTCCCTCACCTCATGACACGATAAGTCAACATCGGTTCACTTTGTTCACCGTGTTTCCTTTATCTCCTCGAAAATATAGAACAATTTTCTTCGTGCGAGATAAAGCTTCGAAGCCTACTCTGGTCCTACGGTTCAGTCCAAATGTTTTCGGTGGGGCGAGTAATCGCAGTCCCAGTCCGTACGTCGCTAACCGGCGCTCTGCGCTTTTGTTCCTTTCTTTTCTAGCAAGTCCAAAGAGGAAACATCTCATGATTTTGTTATCTACTCTACATGTGAAGTTTAGACGTAGTTTAAATAATTAAAGGTGTCAAAATGCTTACCCACTTATGTCTGGTGGAAAGTAAGTCCAGTTGGTTTTGCAGTTCTTAGTACATACGTGCACACCGAGGGTACACGTAATAATGGAAACACGCAGGAAAGTTTACAAAAATAGATCGGAAGTACAAGTATATTACTGTTCCTATGGCGTCCCTCTTATCATCGAACAATTCAAATGTAGAAAGGATCCCAGAGCACTACAAAATATCTTTCTCACCTTTGGGTTGATTCTTTTTCCATTCTTCATAAAAATGCGAAACAATCGTTTTAATTACTGCATAGATTGGAATAATGAACAGGAGCCCAACTAGTCCTGCAATACTTCCTGCAGCGAGGATTAGTGTAATAATCGTTAACGGGTGAATACTAAGTGCTCTACCCATTACATTTGGTGAGATAAAGGTACTTTCTATTTGTTGTGCAACAAACATGACAATGATCGCATAGAAAGCAGTCATTGGGTCTTGAGTAAGACCAACCAATATGGCAGGTATTGCAGATAAAAACGGACCTACAAACGGAATGAAGTTCATAAAGAAACCAAAAATAGCAATTAACAATGGATACTGCAGACCAATAATGTTGTAACCGATATATAACATGGTACCAACACAAACACTTACAATTGATTGCCCTTGAATAAAGGAAGCTAGTGTGTTGTCAATATTACCCATTAACTTTCTGAAGCTTTTAGCCTTTGGTGAACTCAAAAATTTGGTGATGAATGGTACTAGCTTATCACTATCCTTAAGCATAAAAAATAGAAAAAACGGTATTAGAACAATTGAAAGTACAAAACTCACTAATCCACCAATAAAATTAATTAAAAAGGAAGTTACATTTTCAATAGCAGATTGCATGTTCTGTAAGTAAGATTGTAGATTGTTTGTGATATTTTCAATCGTTTGATCTAGTTGCTGTGGTATTAGACTTTGATTGTTTTCCCAAAGACTAATAACAAGATCACTTGCATTATCGACCATGTTTGGCACACTATTTACTAAACGAGAAAATTGTTCTTGAACAATAGGTGCTATATAATTGATCACTAAGAAAATAACTCCGATAATTAAAAGAAATACAATCAAGATTCCAAGTATTCTTGGTACTTTGTATTTTTCTAGAATATTAACAACTGGTTTCGTTACATAAAATAAAAACCCTGCTCCGATAAATGGTACAGCGATGGCTGTAAAATAACCGAAGATTGGAACGAACATAAAATCAACAATGGAAATTAGATAAATCAGTACAAAAATTAAAATAAAAGCAATTAATACCTTAAACCATTTTTGTTGGTACAACATATTCACACCCTCTATCGTATTAGTATTAGATACCTATTTCTATTTTTTGAATCAATGATATAAAACTATGTAAAAAATTGATTATATTACTAAGAATAGCATATTTTACTACCATCTTGCCCATTAATAGATTGATATAAACGAAAAAATGGTTTTCCTTGCTATTGTGAAAATCGGATATTACAAATAAGGAATAATGAAAAAGAAGAAGGGAACGATAAGATTAACTAGTGATAAGGTGCGATATTCCCTGCTGTTTTCTTGACATTTATTAGAGTAGTGATATGATTTATTCATGATTAAAGGGGAGTAGCTGTACAGTTAATGTCGTCATTTCGAGAGTAATCTCCGGCTTAATTGGCAACTAAAACGTTGTTAGCGAGACCTTTACCACTTAGGTAAAGGTCTCTTTTTATGGGCTTTTGTAGAGCCTAGGTGGAAGACTATTGGGAGGGAAAAGTATTGGATGCACAACTTTTTTTAGAATATGGATGGGTATTATTAGTATTAATTGCATTAGAAGGCCTTTTATCTGCGGATAATGCTTTAGTCTTAGCGATAATGGCTAAACACTTACCAGAAGATGAACAAAAAAAAGCTTTAAATATTGGTTTACTCTTAGCATTTATTTTCCGTGTTGGTTCTTTGTTTATCATTTCATTTCTATTTCATGTGTGGGAAGTACAAGCAATTGGTGCGGCATATTTAATTTTCATTGCCGTAAAACATCTATTGCCAAGTAAACACAAAGAAAAAGAGGCAAAAGGCAAAAGTTATAAAGCGACCATTGCACAAATTGCATTTGCTGACATTGCTTTTGCCATTGATTCTATTTTAGCAGCTGTTGCGCTTGTAATCGCATTACCAGATACAACATTTGGTCATATAGGTGGGATGGATGGTGCTAAGTTTGTTGTTATCGTTTTAGCAGCAATTGCAGGACTAATCGTCATCCGATTCGCTGCTGCATTCTTTGTGAAATTACTAAACGAGCGACCAAGTTTAGAAAAAGCTGCATTCGTAATCGTAGGTTGGGTAGGGGTAAAGCTAGTAATGAATGTACTGGCACATGAGGATGTACACCTTATCCCACATGAATTCCCACATTCATTAATATGGAAATTAATCTTCTATGGTGTCCTAGTAGCGATTGTAGTACTTGGGTGGTTTATGTCAGGTAGGAAGCCAAACGAAGAAGAAATCGATGGAGAAGCTGAAGAACTAGTTGAAGAAAATAAAAAAGAAACCGATAAATAAGAAGATTTTGAAATAAAGAATAAAATAAGCACATAGCAATTGAAAAGCCTAAATCCTATGACAGATGATTTAGGCTTTTTAAAATAAAAAAGAATTAGGGGATGTCCAGCTTCAGCGCTAAGCCAACTAGCGAGACTTTCCCTCACCCTCATCATTGGACGAAATAATCGATACCGCATAAAATTATCCACATAGATCAAAAAAGAAAGGATGAAAAGCGATGGCTACTCATCATTTTCACTTAAAGGCAGATTGGCCAGGTGGCCGAAATAGTCAAGGCTATATAGATGCAGGGAATTTAAAGACAAAGATCTCTATTCCACCAGAAATGGATGGACCCGGAGTCGGTTCAAACCCGGATGAAATGTTGTTAGGAGCTGCATCAACCTGCTACATTATTACACTAGCAGCGATGATTGAGAGAGCAGCAATACCGCTGCAACATATGGATTTACAATCAGTAGGAATTGTCGATGTAACAAATGGTGTGTTTACGTATCAAAAGATCATCCATAAACCGACCGTCATATTAGCAAACGGTGCTACAACAGCTCAACTAGATCATGCAAAACAGTTAGTTGAAAAAGCCGAGACAAGTTGTATGATTTCCCGTGCAATTAAAGGAAATGTTGAACTAGAATTGCAGGCAGAAGTGTATATTAATGTAACTTGATGCGGTCATAAGCATCGTTTACATAAATTTGCCAATCATGCTAAAATAGAAGATATGAAACTTAGGAGAGGAAGTAACTTATGAATCAACAACGATTAGAAAAATACGCACAGCTCGCTGTTCAAAAAGGTGTAAATTTGCAAAAAAATCAAGGGTTAATAATAAACGCTCCAGTAGAAGCTTCGCAATTTGTTCGCATGGTAGCAAAAGAAGCGTATGCCGTAGGTGCAAAAAATGTACATATTGAATGGAATGATGAATTGCTGACGTTTTTAAAATTCAAACATGCACCAATAGAAACGTTAGAAAACTTCCCGAAATGGCGTGCAGATGGATTAGAAGCAATGGTGAAAGATAATTATGCGATCCTCTCGGTTTATGGAGAGAATCCTGATTTACTAAAAGACATTGACGGTGAAAAAATCGCAACAGCAGGAAAAGCTGCGGGGCAGGCGTTATCAGAATATCGTAAATATATGATGAACAATAAAGTGTGCTGGTCTGTGATTGGTTATCCTACATCTGGATGGGCGAAGAAATTATATCCGGAAATACCTACTGAACAAGCAATCGATAAGTTGTGGGAGGAAATATTCCGCACGAATCGTATTGATGAAGCAGATCCTGTTGACGCATGGAATAAGCACAACAATGTTTTGCTTCAGGCAAAGAAATACTTAACAAACAAGCAATATAAATCATTAGTATATAAAGCAGAAGGAACGGATTTAACGATCGATTTACCTGAGAATCATATTTGGCACGGCGGATCAGAGTTTTCGGAATCAGGAACAGAATTTAATCCGAACATGCCGACAGAGGAAGTATTTACGATGCCGCACAAATATGGTGTCAATGGTATAGTGGCAAGCACGAAACCACTTAGCTATGGAGGAAATATCATTGATAATTTCAACTTAACATTCAAAGATGGTAAGGTTGTTGAATTTTCTGCTGAAACAGGCGAAAAAGCACTCGGACATTTGCTTGACATGGATGAGGATGGGGCTAGACGATTGGGAGAGGTAGCACTCGTTCCACACGAATCACCAATCTCTCAATCAGGTATTATCTTCTTCAATACACTATTTGACGAAAACGCATCTTGTCACCTGGCACTTGGAAAAGCTTACCCGACAAATATTGAAAACGGGCCGGAAATGACCGATGAAGAAATGGACCAACATGGTGTAAATGAGAGCTTGGTTCATGAAGATTTCATGATTGGTTCAAGTGAATTGAATATTGATGGTATTACTAAGGATGGAAAAACAGAAGCCATTTTCCGTAATGGTACATGGGCAATTTCATTCGACTAAATGACTTCTATTTGGTCTTAATATTTGCGATGAAATCCTTGATTAAATGCAAATCCTGGCTGTCTTTTCGATGATAATAATCAGCGAATGGGCAGCCTTTTTCTAATACACGATCAACAACATTAGCTATTGTGAATTGTGAAGCCGTCAATCCTTGTTGCACTTCATCCCAGAACAGTGGGGTGGAAACCGTTGCATTTGGATTGATTCTTGGCGAGTAAGGCGCGATTAATGTTTTGTCTTTTCCGTGTTGTACATAATCAATATATAGACGATTCCCTCGGTTCTTCTTCATCCGTTCGGTAGTAAAGTGGTCGGGATATTGCTCAACCAATAATTGGGCTAACCCATTTGTTAATGCTGCAGTGTCCTCGTAACTCAAGCTTTTGTCAGGAATCGGGACATAGATTTGTAGTCCTTTATTTCCAGATGTTTTTACATAAGAGATAAGTTGCAGTTTATCGAGTAGTTGTTTTAGCAATTGAGCAGCAAATATAGCCAATTCAAATGCCTCGATGTTTGGTGGGTCCAAGTCAAAGGCGATTTCTACCGGATAATCTTTTCCCATATGTTGAAACGGTACATGATATTCAAGCGCACCGTGATTACCAAACCAAATCAGAGCTTCCACATGATCGCAGCGCAATAAAGTCTCTTTGCCAGATTCTATTCCAGCAACATAATCTGGGGCATAATCTGGGAGGTGTTTTTGAAAAAAAGATTCACCATGAATGCCGTCCGGACAACGAATAATCGTAAGTGCTTTGTTTTTTAAAAAAGGCAGCATAAACGGGGTAATATTTCGTAAATAGACGAGTAAATCACCTTTCGATCGATTTGTCTCATCATAGAAGATTTTATTTCGTTTAGATATATCATTTTGCTTTGGAAACATCGCTAAATCCCATTGTAATTGATCTATAGTGCAATCCTCAGGGTGTAAGTCTAGTCGAAATTGGTTAAACTCTGGTTCGCGTAGCTCCCCGTCACCTGCATCTAAGCAGTTGATTGCAACACATATGCCTGGTGGTAATTCGATTACATTGCCGCGTTTTTGACCTTGTGTGTCGATTAGATTTTTCAATGTATCAAGCTCTTCACCTTCTAATCCGTGTTTGAACTTTCCTATAAGCACGGCTGTAGCTTGTTGATAAACACTAACGTCAAAATACCCATTATTCTGATCAAAACTTGTAATAAAGGCGTGAATTGTTCGCCAATTTTTTATTTTAAACCAATCACTGTGTGCTTTCCCGTCCACATAACGACTTTTCAATCGTTTCGCTACGACACCTTCCCCTTTGTAGGTTATCAACTGCTCCCAAAGTGATTCTTGATTATCGGAATATGAAACTAACCCGAGCCGGTCATGCCATGAAATCGTAGTAACACCAAGACTTGCAAAAACATCGTACAGCTTTTGCTTTCGTAAATGTAATGGTTGTGTTTGCACAGATTTTCCTGCTTGAAGAAGAAGGTCAAAGACAAGAAAATGAGCCGGTCGGACGCTTGCTGCTTGTTTGATTTTTTCGTTTGCTTTAAAGCGGCCACGCTGTTGCAGTAATGGAAAATTACTTTGTAGCAGTGTGTTAAGAATAACCACTTCACCATCTAATTGAAGTGGTAGTAAATCTTCCATGAGTGCTTGTTTTTCAAGACAATAGTCAATGATTTCAGGAAAATTATTTGATAAATCCTTCCCGTTTCGGCTGACAAGCGAAATGCTATTTTGATCCCAAGAGAGGATCGCTCGGAAGCCATCATATTTCACTTCATAAATCCATGAATCGTCACTCGGAATCTTAACGCTTGCAATTGGCTTCATTATATCCATGACGCACACCTCCCACTTTTAGTTTGGCTAGTAGTCATTGTCTTAAACATAAAAAGCGCTTGATTTGGCAGACTAAACACAAAAAGGAGGCGTTAGGATGCACACAATGTGGAAAGGCACGATTAGTTTTGGACTCGTTAACATACCGGTGAAGCTACACGCAGCCACTGAAAATAAAGACGTGAAGCTTCGGCAGCTTCATAAAAAATGCCAGTCACCAATAAAATACGAAAAGATTTGTCCTGTATGTGAAGAAGAAATAGGGAATGATGATATTGTAAAAGCATTTGAATATGCCAAAAATAAATTTGTCATGCTAACTGATGAAGAGTTAGAAGAGATAAGAGAAGAAAATACCGATAAAGCTGTTGAGATTGTTGATTTCGTTCAATTACAAGAAATTGACCCAATCTATTTTGAGAAAAGCTACTATTTATCACCGAGTGAAGGTGGAGGCAAAGCTTATTCATTATTAAGAGCAGCGCTAAAGGATACAGGAAAAATCGGTGTTGCGAAAATGGTGATCCGCTCAAAAGAACAATTAGCAGTTATTCGAGTATATGAAAACACGCTAGTCGTTGAAACGATACATTATCCAGACGAGGTTAGAAATGTGCAAGACGTTCCTAATATTCCAGAAGCAGCCAATATTGTAGAAAAGGAATTAGAAACCGCTAAAATGCTAATCGAGCAATTAACAGCAGAATTTAATCCAGAAAAATATCAAGATGAATACCGGACGGCACTATTAGAATTGATTGAAGAAAAGAAAAATAACGACGAGACAGCGACAGCAAGTGAAAAGCCACGACCTAACAATGTCACTAACTTAATGGAAGCATTAGAAGCCTCTTTAAAACGAGCGGAAACAGCAAAACCAGCAAAACCAGCGGCTAAGAAAAAGACGACTGCACCTGCACCTGCGAAAAAAACAACGACAACTAACAAGAAAACAACAGCCCCCAAAAAGGCAACACCACAGAAGAAAACGAAGAAAAATGCTTAATAGAACTAGCGTAATCCTGCCCTCAAGAAGGCAGGATTTTTATTGGTTTTGGTTGTCTTTTAAAAGGTTGTTAATGCGTAAAATAGCTAAACTCCGTCGTAGTCTTAAACAGACGCTGTGGAAAAATACGTCCATTCCGCGGGGAACGCTCTACTCCTCCTCGATCGCAAAGAGCGCTCTCTGCGGGGTCTTCAGACTGTTCCTTTCCCACTGGAGTGGCGTATTTTTCCACAGCTTAGGGTAGTTTTCTGTTACACACCTTTTATGAAGTGTAGGGACGGAGCGGTGCACATCTAAGATCGTGAGCACCTAACTACTACGACGGATATCACTTCATGTATAAACAACAAACTTTTCAATATGCCCTGTTTTAACAAAAACAGGCGAGAATTCCTCTTCAAAATCTTAGATTTAGTGGAGGATGAATCGCCTCTTTTTTCAGAAAAAACAGAACAAACGTTCGACCACGGTTTGGGTTTGTGGTAAAATGAATGTATCAATGGAAGGGGGTAAATCTATGGTGCTCATGAATTACAAATATGCCATTTATCCAACAAATACACAAACAGATAAGTTGCAGCACTGGATCAATATTTGTCGCATGCAGTACAATTCTGCCCTTCTGGATAAGAAACGTATTTATAAAAAAGAAAAACGTACGTACAAGCGAATGGACATGCAAAAACAACAAACGATGGATAAGAAATCGATTCCTATGTTAAAAGAACTCCCTTCACAACCACTTCAAGAAGTATTTTTTCGTCTAGAAAAAGCATTTGAAAATTTCTTCCGGAAACGCGCAAAATACCCAAAACTCAAAAAATATAAAGAATTTCGCAGTCTCACTTTTACACAATTTGGAATTGGAAAGCAATATTACAAAAAGATTAATACTTATAAAACCGTACGCAGAGCTGCATCTTTTACCAATGATGGCAAACTCCTAATCTCTAAACTGGGTGCAGTCGATATCGTGATGCATCGCCCTCTAATTGGGAAGATTAAGCAAGTAATCATCAAAAAACAAAGTTTAGTGTTGAAAAACAAGTACAAACCCATCCACCGATGATTGCGAATACAATTGGTATTGATTTAGGCATCCAATGCTTTGCTTTTCTTTCCGATGGCAGGAAGATTGAGCCACCCAAGTACCTTCTGCAAGCAGAAAAGAAACTACAGAAGGAACAACGTCGATTATCCCGCAGACAAAAGGGTACCGGGAATTGGGAAAAGCAAGTCGAAAAAGTACAAAAAATCCACACAAAAGTAGCCAACCAACGACGAGATTTTCTCCATAAACAGAGCTATCGGATTGCGGAAGCTTACACAGTTGCAGTGGTGGAAGACTTAAACATACGGAATATGGTCAAAAATCGTCGAATCGCGAAACAAATCTATGATGCTGGTTGGGGTATGTTCCGAGATATGCTAGTCTATAAACTGGAGCATCGTGGGCGGACTTTTATAAAAGTAAAGCCACATTACACCAGTGTGGAATGTTCGGACCTGCGGTAACCATGTAAAGAAATCGCTGTCTGTCCGTACACATATATGCCCGCAATGTGGTCTGGTGATGGATCGAGATGAAAATGCAGCCCGAAATATTCTACACCGAGGATTAGAAAAGGTACAAGCAATTGTATCCTAATCTACAATTCCCTATGCACTGTAGGTCGAGGTCACGACCGAACAGTATAATCTACGCCTGTGGAGATAGTGTAAGACCTTCCTCGAGAGAGAAAGGCAAGGATCGCAGAAGCAGGAAAAGTTCTTTCGATGTTATGAAAGATGCTCCATCAAAATCTTAGATTTAGGTGGAGAGTGTTCACATGTTGTATAAATCTTAATATTTAAATAATACGGCATATTCTATATTAAGCGCGTTTTACTGATAGATAAAGTAATTACTATTAGAGAATTGTGTGCAAAAAATTTTAGAAAAAAGGTTTAGAGGTGTATTGTATTGGGTATAAAAAATATGTTATTTGAATGGGATATCCTAAGTAGTCTTTAAAATGTTGCATAGAAAAGTTAATAAATGTAGAATATATATAATGAAAGCGTTTTCTGTGTGGTGAAGGGGGAGGATTTTAATTATATGGATAACTTTTCTTGTTTCGTTAAAGGGGTAGAAGGGGAGTTAAGACGAGGTCTTGATAATCAAGAATTAGAGTTTCTTTTGTGGGTGTTTCAGCAACATAAACAAGAAAATCGGAAATTTGAAAAGATACATTTCTCATAATTTAGTATTTCTGTAGATTTTGCATAAAGCTATTCTTCATCATTTCTCCGTATCCAGAGCTGTACAGCAACAAGGATTGAGAAGACTGAAAATGTAATGATACCAAGGTTTACATAATACCAAATTCCGGATCCAAGCATATCAAGAGGTGTATTTGCATTCGGTTGGTGAGATAAATATAGATAATTCGAGCCAACAGAAGGATTAATCCATACACCGACAAAAACACCATAAATAACCAAATACAAAAATACTGTGAGCATGTTAAAGAAACGAATTTTTACATGATAAGTAAGTAAAAGATAGATGCTTGACCAAGAAATGAAAATGTGATGAACAAAAAATTTCCAAAAGCGGAAGTGCTCATACCCATGCGGAAGTACGGGGGTTATCAGTGCTAAAAATGCAGGGACAATCCCAATAAATATGGATATTTGAATTAGTTGTTCATTTTTAGATATTAGTGCTGCAACTGCAATAAACGACGCAATTCCACATAAATGTAACGGCATATGGTCTGCAAACGACCATACATTATTAGTAATCGCCCATACTTGATACGAAATCTCAGACAGGACGAGTATGACTACAAATATCCATCTTAACAAGGAATCAATGGAAGGATGATTAGAAATCTGCTTATGTGTGAGTAGCAGTCCGGCTACGCCTGAAAAGTAGACGATTAACATAATCCAATGGCTTGTAGAAAATGCTGTGAATGATTGATCTACTGTTTTTCCAAACCACGCTTCCATCATAATCCCTCTTTTTCTTCATCTTTTCTAGTGATTTAATTTCATAATTATCCGATAAAACAACTAATTATTTGGTGTTTTATAAAAAATTAGATATGAATAGTTTACCATAGGTACCTGACAGTATGGATGAAAACTTTTCATGTTATACTTATGCTAGAAGGATGATTTAGGAGGTTTAGCAGGTGTCAATTTCAAATAACACAATGCTTACAAAAATGATTGAAGAACTAAAGAGAGCAATGGATAAACAAGAAAATAACGCTGTCGTTCGGGAGCATGTTCGCGCAGTGCGCTTACTATGTGATGTACTTTTAGAAGAAAAACAAGTCGACAATCAAGCTGAGTGGAAAACGATGGTAGGAGAGGGTGCTGCTTCAAAAACAGATAAAGGCGCTAAAGAAAAAGCGACGATCCCTACCGAAAATCAAGATGAAGCAAATGGTGATTCGATATTCGATTTCTAATTACATTAATCAATTTTATAATACCTTATTTGCGACTTACATTATATATAAGAGCAAAGGATGGTAATTAATTAAATCAACTTACATAGAAAGTAGGGGACAGACATGAAGTTATTTTTATTGCTAGGCGCAATAAATGGTTTTCTAGCCGTTGCACTAGGAGCATTTGGTGCGCACGGATTGGAAGGAAAAATTTCTGAGAATTCAATAAAGGTTTGGGAAAAAGCGGTAAACTATCAAATGTTTCATACGATGGCATTGTTCGTAACGGGCATTTTAATTAGTAAATTTGCGACTGGTGGCCTACAATCAGCGGGCTGGTTTTTCTTTATCGGTATCCTTTTATTTTCAGGAAGCTTGTACATTTATGCAATATCTAGTGTGAAGTTTTTTGCGATGATTACACCATTAGGCGGTGTTGCTTTCCTAATCGGTTGGGTATTACTTGGGTATAGCATCGTCAAATTTAGTTGAAATATAAATAACTAACAATCGTTAAGACAATTAATGCGCGCACAAGCTGATGCCCAAATTGGACGTGGTTGTGTTTTTTCCATTCAATTAACCCTTCAAATAAAAAACTAAGGGAAAGTGCGAAGGCAGAGAAAAGAGCGATAAGTAGACTTCCGTATATTAAGGCGATCGCTGCAAAGGATATCGCAGCAATCATCGAAATAAATTGAAATTGAACAAATTTTTTATAAGGATGTTTCATGTGATTCACGCTCCTAGTAAGTGATTTGTTATAAATAAACCCTTGCAGCTTTCCTTTTTACTGCAAGGGTTTTTCTGTGTGATTATGGCACAAGCTGGTATTTATCAAATAAGTTGTGCGTATGTCTAGCTCCGAGCACCAGAATCTAGGCGAGTTCACGAATCGCCTTACGATAAGTCATCATTGATTCAGATTTTATCGAACGTCGACATACCCCTATGCGGGGCATGATTCCTTTATCTGGGTCGATTCGCTCCAGTCGCTACGTTTCTAAGCGTCGCCCTGCGCATTTCTTACCTAGGTGGATAAGAAGTTAGTGGGTTTGCAGCTGCAGCATAAGGATATTCATAATTCAACTCTTCATCAAACGTGATGTAATCAAGATAAACCATAAGTAGTAAGTAACGTTTGTTTGATTCAGGGTCACTAAGTATAATATGATCTCTCCCTGCAGCTTCAATAATTCCTTTGAATACTTTTGCATTCCATCGGTCGTTGTTCTCAAAAGTCATATAGACAGTTGCGATTTTCCCTCTGTTTAATCGTAAAATATTTTCAATATAAGACTCTTCTGCCGGTAACATGCCAGGTACATCTGATACTGGAGTAGGGTAAGGTGTTGCCTGCGGATACGGTGTAGCTGGTGTGAAACCCGGTTGAGGTCCAACTGGTGCTTGTGGATAGTAAGGGTTCTGACCATAACCTACTGGTGGTCCTGCATTATAACCTGGATAATATCCTTCCGGTGGCCCTTGTCTTTTTTCATCGTTACTCATGAATGAAACTCTCCCTTCTAAATTTAAATACCTTAACCACGACGTTCATTTACTTATAGAAAACCATTAGTGGTTGAGCTAACTTATGCAAATACTTGCGGGCATTCCGCCTCCGTGGGATTGTAAAAACAATCAGATTGAACGCGGTTAACACCCGTGTTGCCGACAATGAGCATCCCGAGTTCGCTGTCTCCCTCTGCTTCTGCTCGCATTAAACGTGCAAGCAGTTTGACGTCTTCTTCGGTATGTTGCACTACCGCCACGTTGTCACCTCTCCCCCTGAAGAAAGACTATTTAAAGCACTTAACTTTTATGCGCACGCTTCTAAACTATAGTTATGCAGATGATGATACAGCTATGACAAAAAATACCGAAATAAAAAACCGTTGCAAGCTAGTTTTCTAGCTTACAACGGTTAGTGAAGTCGAATATTGATTTTTAGCAATTCACATAGGAAAATATGTGAAAAGGTAGTTATGATACGGACTTAGATGTGCAGAAGCGCAGGTATTTCTTCTGTCGGTAATATATTCCCAACATAGAAAGAACCGAATTCTCCGTAGCGTGCAGTAACTTCATCAAAGCGCATTTCAGATACGAGTTTTTTGATATCAAGTGGATCATGGGCAAACAACGTTACACTCCATTCCCAGTCGTCTAACCCCATTGAACCGGTAATAATTTGCCTGATTTTTCCTGCGTACTTTCTTCCGGTCATGCCGTGCTCATACATTAATCTACGCCGGTCATCCATCGGTAGCGAATACCAGTTATCATTTCCTTGGCGACGCTTGTCCATTGGATAAAAGCAAATATGGTTCCATTTGGGAAGTCTAGGCTTTAATCTAGCTTGAATTTCCGGATTTTGTTCAGGATTTTCTCCTTCTTTACTCATATACTTGGATAATTCTACAATCGACACATAACTATAAGCTGGGGTCGAATATTCAGCAAGCTTTGATTTATTAAATGCTGTTTCTGCCTCTTGAAGCTCCTGTAAAGTAGGTCGTAAGAGCATAAATAAGAAGTCTGCTTTTTGACCAACAACGGTATAAATAGCGTTTGATCCGTTTCTATCTTGCTCTACCGCATTCCATGTTTCTAGTAACTGTTGAAATTCAACAATAGCAGTTTGGCGTTCATCTTCTGTTGCATGTTTCCATGCCGACCAATTCATTTTTCGTAAATCATGTAAGGCATACCAGCCATCCATGGTTTCTACTGCTTCTGCCATGATTATCTCTCCTTCACTGTTTCCATTGTTTTTAATATAACATAATTGGGGAATGATAATCACTAGAGAAGGATATGCAGCTCATAACGTAATAGACGATTAAATCGTAGGGCTTCAAGCGCCTGTATAGGAGAGCGCGCCTTCATGAGATTTTGACAAAAGTATGACAGATTTCTACGAATTTATGTTAGAGCGATTTCACACCCTTTTATTCATACACGAAAAAGAGTAATATATATAACAGATATATAAATGGAGGTAATCAACATGAGCGATTTATTTGTTTCCCTAACAGAAAAAGTAAAATCAAATAGTGTACGTATTGTATTCCCAGAGGGTTTAGATGAAAGGATCTTAACTGCAGCTAGCAAACTTGCCAATGATAAAGTGGTTACACCTGTACTAATTGGAAGTGAAGAAAAAGTGAAACAGAAGGCAAGTGAGCACAATTTAGAGCTGGCTGGTGTTGAAATTATCGATCCTACTACGTATGCTGGCTTTGAAGAAATGGTAACCAGCTTTGTCGAACGTCGTAAAGGGAAAACATCTGAAGATGATGCCCGGAAACTTCTATTAGATGAAAATTACTTTGGAACAATGCTTGTATACTTGAATTTAGCGGATGGATTAGTAAGTGGTGCAGCTCACTCAACCGCAGAAACTGTCCGACCTGCGTTGCAAATTATAAAAACAAAGCCAGGGATTAAAAAGACGTCTGGTGTCTTCATTATGGTAAGAGACGATGAGAAATATGTATTTGCCGATTGTGCAATTAATATAGCACCCGATAGTCAGGATTTAGCTGAAATCGCATTAGCAAGTGCAGATACTGCGGCCTTGTTTGATATTACACCGCGTGTGGCAATGTTAAGCTTTTCTACCAAAGGCTCTGCTCAGTCTGAAGAAACTGAAAAAGTCGTAGAAGCGGTTAAAATTGCTAAACAACAAAAACCAGATATAGTGCTAGATGGAGAATTTCAATTTGATGCGGCATTCGTCCCTGCAGTAGCAGAAAAGAAAGCACCAGATTCTGAAATTAAAGGTGACGCCAACGTATTCATATTCCCAGGTTTAGAGGCAGGAAACATCGGCTACAAAATTGCCCAACGTCTTGGGAAATTCGATGCAGTAGGCCCAATCCTACAAGGCTTAAACAAGCCAGTTAATGACCTATCCCGCGGGTGCAATGCGGAAGATGTCTATAAACTGGCGATCATAACAGCAGCACAAACATTGTAGAATTTGACGGAAGAGCTCGGCGGAGGAGTGCGCTGGGCTCTTTTTGCTGTTTGGTGCAATTAAACTGACGTGTGGTGCAAAAAAGCGAATGTGTGGTGCAATAATCCCGAGTTATGGTGCAATAACCCGCCCGTGTGGTGCAATAGACCCGAAATGCGGTGCAATCCCCTCGCGAGGTGAAGTGCAACCACCCACCTAAAGTGTGGAGGCAGCCCACCGAGGTTAAGGCGTCTCCGTCCACGTTTGGATCAATTATCCACGTGTGTGGTGCAATAACCTGCCCGTGTGGTGCAATAATCCCGAAGTATGGTGCAATAACCCGCCCGTGTGGTGCAATAACCTCGAAATGTGGTGCAATCCCCTCGCGAGGTGAAGTGCAACCACTCACCTAACGTGTGGAGGCGGCCCACCGAGGTTAAGGAGTCTCCGTCCACGTTTGGATCAATTATCCACGTGTGTGGTGCAAATCACCTGACGTGTGGTGCAATAATCCCGAGTTATGGTGCAATAACCCGCCCGTGTGGTGCAATAACCTCGAAATGTGGTGCAATCGCCTCGCGAGGTGAAGTGCAACCACCGACCTAACGTGTGGAGGCGGCCCACCGAGGTTAAGGAGTCTCCGTCCACGTTTGGATCAATTATCCACGTGTGTGGTGCAAATAACCTGACGTGTGGCGCAATAATCCCGAAGTATGGTGCAATAACCCGCCCGTGTGGTGCAATAGACCCGAAATGTGGTGCAATCCCCTCGCGAGGTTAGATGCACACGACCACCACCTTCAATAATTTCACACATAATTCTGGTACAATCATCTTTTTCCACGTATGATGAATGCAAAGGGGTGACCAAAATGCTGATATATTTAAAAAAGATCATTCTCCATCGTTTACATATGCAGTTAAAAAATCCGTTTCAAACTAGTTTTGGTACACTCCAAACGAAGGATTTTTTTATAACAGAGTTGATCGATGAACAGGGCAATCATGGGTTTGGAGAGTCGGTTGCTTTTCCGAGTCCATGGTATACAGAAGAAACGGTAGAGACAACGCAGCATATGCTAGAGAGATTTTTAATTCCTATATTATTTCAAGCACCTATCGAACACCCTGACCAGGTCAGCCATCGCTTTAGCATTATTCGTCGTAACCATATGGCGAAAGCGGCAATTGAGGGAGCGGTATGGGATTTGTATGCGAAAAGACAAGCATTACCGCTTGCAACGGTGTTAGGAGGAACAAGAGAAACTGTGGAGGTCGGGGTAAGTATCGGCATTCAACCAACCATTTCGGAGCTTCTGGATAAAATTGATGGCTTCGTTTCTGAGGGATATAAACGAGTTAAATTAAAGGTAAAGCCAGGTTGGGATATAGATGTTGTTCGAGCGGTTCGTGTCGCATTCCCCACCTTACCCATCATGGTGGATGCAAATGGCGCTTATAGTCTAAAGGATATCGACCATTTAAAGCAATTTGATGCCTACAACCTGCTCATGATTGAACAGCCGTTTGGTGAGAATGATTTTATAGACCATGCGAAATTGCAGGCTGAACTAGAAACGCCAATTTGCTTAGATGAAAGTATTCATTCGCTTAACGATGTTCAGTTGGCTGATCACTTAGGGAGTTGTACGGTAATTAGCATTAAAATTGGACGAGTAGGTGGTCTTTCTGAGGCGAAAAAGATTCATGATTTTTGCGCAGAACATCATATTCCGGTTTGGTGTGGAGGCATGCTTGAAGCGGGGGTGGGGAGAGCGCATAGTATAGCTCTATCAACACTTTCTGAGTTCCAATTTCCTGGGGATACATCTGCTTCCAATCGTTACTGGGAAAAAGATATTATCCAACCAGAAGTGACAATGCAGGATGGATTAATTACTATTCCACAATCAGCTGGAATTGGCTATGCTATTGACTGGGAATCGTTAGAAACATACCGGGTAGATCATCGCAAATATTCAAATGAAAATTAACTAACCCCAAACAGTCAAAGATCCTGTTGGGGCAACTCTCATTTATCATCCACAAGCGCTTTTGTATTGCGTTCTTCCATTTGCTTCAATCGTTCCTGATACCATTGTTGCTCTTGATCACCTAGTTGGTTTGTTTCGATGATACCAAATTGCTGTTTTAAGCCCTTTTCAATCCGCTCTATAACATCTTCCACGGTTAACTTTACGGAGATTAGTTGATTTAATGAAGCCATTGTTTCTGGTTCAATAGTTGGGTAAACAAAGCGACCCTTTTCGTCCTTTAAGCCTAAATGATAAAATTCACGAATCTGTTTTGCCCTGACAACACCATCGCCTTCGACACATAAATAAATTTGCACTGCTATCCCATTTTTTACACGCCGTTGTGAAATACCTGCAAATTTTTTGCCGTTTATACTCAAGTCATAATCACCTGGACAGTAAGAGCCAGTAATTTCATATGCTTCAATCTCTGTAGTGAGATCAGATAAAATAGCTTGTATAAAACTAACTAACATTTCGTAGCCATCACGAATACCAATCCGCTTCACATCAGGTAAAATGAGCGACATATTTAGTACACCACTATCCAACAATACAGCTAATCCTCCTGAATTCCTTACAATTACTTTATAGCCTTGCTGTTTTATCCAATCAATAGCCTCGTGGACATATGGAAGTCTCGCATCGGGAATACCGAGAATTACAGACGGATTATGTACCCACAGTCTGATTGTAGGTGGTGATTGATTATTACCGACAGATATAGCTAACGCATCATCAATTGCAAAGGATGCTAGAGCATTGTCAGCAGCGGTTGGTTTGCTTTGATCGATCAAGCGACATTTAGAGTTGTCTATAAATGGATTCCAATTAAGCATTGTATTTTCTCCTTGCATTTAGTAAGCTAACCTATTATATCAAACTTAGGATTCTCTCAAAAATAATAAAATATTAGTTTGGACAAATACTAATAAGACTAAGGCTTTTAGCATTTATCAAAAATCAAGTCATTTATTTGTGCTTAAACGGTTTTTGTCGACGACCTTTTTAGGTATAATAGTATAATAATCTGTAAAAAGTCGTTAGCAAGACGCCTTTTTAATTTGGACGAAACGAATGTAGGAAGGACCAAATCATGGCCTATAAAGATGAACAATTAAACGAAGAAAAGGTGTTCAAAGACCCTGTTCACCGATATGTCCACGTTAAAGATTTAGTGATTTGGGATTTGATCGGAACTCCTGAATTTCAGCGATTACGTCGGATAAAACAACTAGGAACCTCATACTTAACCTTCCATGGCGCTGAACATAGTCGATTTAATCACTCTTTAGGTGTCTATGAAATATTACGTCGAATCATTTTTAACTTTGAAAAAAAAGTAAATTGGAATCGTGAGGACAAGCTGCTTTGTTTATGTGCAGCATTGCTTCACGATCTTGGGCATGGACCTTTTTCTCACTCGTTTGAAAAAGTGTTTAAACTTGATCACGAAGAATACACAAGGAAAATTATTTTAGGTGAAACAGAAGTTAATCGTATTTTGTTAAAGGTTGATCCTGGATTTCCACAACAGGTTGCAGATGTAATTAATAAAACCCATGAAGATAAGCTGATTATAAGCCTGATTTCCAGTCAAATCGATGCGGATCGTATGGATTATTTGCAGCGTGATGCATATTTTACAGGCGTTAGCTATGGTCACTTTGACATGGAAAGAATCCTGCGTGTTATGCGACCACAAGAAGACCAGGTAGTGATTAAAGAGTCAGGAATGCACGCGGTCGAGGACTATATCATGAGTCGGTATCAAATGTATTGGCAAGTATATTTTCATCCTGTCACACGAAGTGCAGAAGTAATCCTAACGAAAATATTGCACCGGGCAAAACATTTATATTTAAATGACTATGCGTTTAAGCAAAAACCTATACACTTTTTTTCCTTCTTTGAAGGTGATGTAAAACTAGAAGAGTATCTAAAGTTGGACGAGCCTGTAGTCATGTACTACTTCCAAATGTGGTTGGAAGAAGAGGATGCTATTTTAAGTGAGCTGTGTGAGCGATTTATGAATCGTAGGTTATTTAAGTACACCGAATTTAATCCTAATCTTCAAATGAATCAATGGATGGAGTTGTATCGTTTATTTCAGGAAGCAGACATTGATCCTGAATATTATTTAGTCGTTGATTCTTCCTCTGATTTGCCTTACGATTTTTATCGACCTGGTGAAGAGGAAGAACGGCTACCAATTAATTTATTAATTCCAAAGACGAATGAGTTAAAGGAATTATCGAGACAATCAGATATCGTTGAGGCAATCTCAGGAAAAAAACGTACAGACCATAAGCTCTATTTTCCACAAGACTTGTTAGACGGTATGGATGACAATAGTCAAATCAAAAAGCGGATTTTGGAAATATTGTTCGACTAGGGGAGTGATTTTTTTGTTGGCTAATCATGAAAAACTAATGAAGTTCTTTTCTGTAGCAGATGAAGTTGTTGGGCGAAAAAAGCTGCAAAAAATAATTTATATATTAAAGAAATGTGATGTTCCATTTGAAGAAAAATTCCAATTTCATTTTTATGGACCATATTCAGAAGAACTAACATTGCGTATGGAAGAATTGTGTAATCTTGGTTTTATCTCAGAGGTTAGAGAGGATAAAAGTAATTATTATCAGTATCGTTATCACTTGACGGATCAAGGCGAAACTTTCTTACAACAGTCGCTTGTGGAGCTTCCTCCGATGGAAAGTATGATCGATAAAATGAAGGACAGAAGTTCACGTTTCCTTGAACTCGTTTCTACGATGTTGTACTTTGATAATCTCTCTAAGGAAGAAGTAGAGGAAAAAGTGCGCGTAGTTAAAAATAAGCAAAATTATTCAGATGATGAATTAAAAGATGCTTGGGAATTCATTGAAGCACTTAAACAAACAGCATAAAAGCAGCCGATGAGGCTGCTTTTTTTCATCGTATATTTAATTTAAAAATACAACTAAGGAAGTACTGGGCAGCCAGCGCCTAGCGAAAATCCTATACCTTTTATACGTTGCTAAACGAGACCCCTGCGCTTTTGGGCTGAATTTTGCCTATAAGTAATATATTGTAAATATTATAAATATTGTCTAAAATAGTAGAATAGTGTTTAAAAAAGGGGGGATAGCATTGAAAATAGTAAAATTTCTAATCTATTATCTACTAGGCGTTTTAGGTATCTTTGCAATTAGTAACGCACCAATGTTACTCACGAGTGGCACGGCGCTAGTTTTCACCTCTTATATATCGGATACAGTTCAATTAATAAAGGAATTTTTCCAGTTTAATAATTGGACCTATACGACGATGCAAGGCCAAGAAGTACATATGCTATCGCAAATGTGGGATCCGTACCTATATTCGATGAAACTATTTTTAGGTGCAATTCTGCTTGGGGTTACGGTTGCATTAGTACTTGGTATAATTACCTTGTTCCTTCCAAGATCACTAATCAAGCTAGTAAAAAGGCTATTAGGTTTTATGGAGGCAATACCGGATATTATGGTAGCGTTTTTGATCCAGTTGCTTATTGTTTATATTTTTAAACAAACAGACGTTCTGGTTATGCAATTTGTGACACTAGGAAATGAACGGCTTTATATGCTGCCAATGGTGATCTTATCATTCTTACCGATGGTTTCACTTTATCGTATCATTGTTCTTTTACTGGAAGAAGAACTAACTAAGCAATATGTTGAATTTGCACTTAGTAAAGGTATTAAGCACAATACGATTCTCATCATCCACGTATTAAGAAACATAGCAAAGAGTGTCTTTTTTCAATCAAAAATTATCGTTTGGGCGCTATTATCGAGTTTGTTTGTTGTAGAATACATATTTAATATTAATGGATTATCAAACTTCTTATTATTAGAATTTCGTCCACTAGTTGTTGCTATCGTATTATTAATGATATTTACACCGTTGTTTATCATCTATCAAGGGGTAGAGATCTTTTTATTCAAAGAAGCTGCTATTTCAGAAGTGATCGTCAAGCGTAAGAAAATTAACTGGAAACAGTGGCGCGTGTGGTCATGGTTAAATAGGTCGAAGCAAGAGTTTATCACCCACTTAAAAAATCCCAAGTTCCTGTTTGGGTTTACGATTATTTTTGGAATGGTCGTGTACAGTATTTTACACTCCATTATCAGGGAAGTACCAGTTGAACAATTTGTACTAATCTATGATGATGAAGGCAACCTAGTAAGTAGTAAACCGCATCCACCGTCAGAATATGTTTTGTTAGGCACTGACGGATTGGGGTATAGCATTTTGGATCAGTTACTAGCTGGAGCGAAATATACCATTTTATTTGCTAGTTTAATTGCTTTCTTACGCATTTTATTTAGCTTCTTGTTAGCAATTCCGTTTGCGATGTTTATGAAAGAAAGATGGCAAAAAATAATTAATAAGTTTGTAGATAGTATGCATTTCTTACCGCTCACGATTATCGCAATAATTCTATTAGGTCCGATATTGTCAGGCTCAACGTCGGGATTTGAATATTCGTTTATGGACCGGATGTTTTTGGAAGCGATTGTGTTAACTATCTTGGTTGTACCACCTGTTACCGTGTTAATTGGAAATGAATTCAAACTATTATTAGATCAAGAGTTTATTGCTGGTGCTAGAGTATTAGGTGGCGATACGAGACATATCTTGTTTAAACACCTGATGCCGCATTTAGGCTCAAAAATGGGAATCCTATTTGGGCAGCAATTTATTCAAGTGCTCATTGTGTTAATTCATTTAGGACTATTTAATCTATTTCTTGGTGGGACAAGTGTGATGTATGATGAATTCTATCGTGCGCCACAACATTCTGTCACATTTGAATGGTCTGGCTTAATAAGTAGCACGAGAGAAGCATTAATGACAGGTCACCATTGGATCATTATACCTGTGTTCACTGCATTTATTATTGTGATCTTATCAATGCAATTAATTGTGGAAGGTATCCAAGAAGTACAACAAGCACGAGTAGGAGTGACGGTAAAACGCAGTAAATGGCTAACGAAACTTTTCCGTCGTAACAAAACGAAGCAGGAACAACCGAGTGAACAATATGATGTACAAGCAGATAGTTTCCGTTTCATAGAACCAACAGATCAATCAAAACATTTGTAAGATTTAAAGCGCCCTTGTTTCACTAGCAAGGGCGCTTTGGTGTTTTAAAAACTTGATCTAGCTTAATTCTATTGTAAAAGCGTTTGTTCAAACGATACGGTTGAAATAGTAGCGAATCGTCAATCATAGAGGATGAAAAAACAAATTCTTCTATGCTACAATAAAATAAATAAACGGTTTGATAGCTAATCAAGGAGGACAAAAAAATGAGTACAAATGATTCTTCCAATAACAAGAAAAAAAATCAATTTACGATAATGAAAGACGACTCAACTGATGGCCATGGTGGCTATGGTGTTGGTTCGATTAGTTTGGAAAATGTATCTCCTGTTATCATAGATCCCAATGAAGATCGGGCATATGTTGATATGGCAGCGATGCATGCGCGTAGTGAAGTAGAACGTCGTGTAAAATTTCTCCCTGATCGTGATGCTGTGCCAAATGGGAAATTGTATTGGATCGTATGGGTGACTGTAAGTCGAGATGAAAACGGCCCCCATTACTATGGTGTCGGAGCCTGTGAAATTCGTGTTGACAGATCGATAAAGCGTGCTTATAAATCGATGCCAGAACACGTAAATAATTTGGACAAATCGATGAAAGGTAAAATAATCGTAGAGCATATGGATGATCACTCGAAAAAATTGTTGGCAGACTTTATGAAAGAGTTTAAGGCAGATTTATGGGACAATTCTAGAGATGAACTAAAGCAGGCGTTAACGGAGTCAATCTGATAATTGCCTTTTTATATTTATAGTTGAAGGGAAATGCGTCGTAACGTAGTGCTCGTGATTTCCGCTCCAGGCAGTCGCTTTCCGCGGACGCGGCTTCAGCTAACTCAGAAGCAAATGTTTTCGGTGGGACGAGTAATCGCAGTCCCAAAATGCGCTTCTGAGTGGATCTTCAGCTCGCGCTGTCCCGCAGGAGTCGACTGCCTGGAGCTCCAATCACCCCACATGAAGAGCAATCCCGTTAGCAGCGAAGCGGATTTCCGGAGCGGGTTAACCACTCTCCAAGTTATGACTCATATTAGCTATTTTACGCAATAACAGCATTCTTTTAGAAAACTGCGGAGTAAAAAGTTCAATAAAATGTCAATAAATTTTAGCAAGACTACCTTGTTGTCGCTAGCAATTATTTGTACAATAGAAAAACACATGAAAATTCATGTGTTTGGGCAAACGCTGTAGGGTAACTGATTCACTGCAGGTCGCAATTAACCATGCCCTTACTAGGACAAAGAAAAAGGTCGGATTTATATCCTACCTTTTTCTTATTGTATTTAAACTTTTGATTTTAAGAATAGCCACGAACAAACCCCGGTTCAGTCCATATGTTTTCGGTAAGTGAGAAAACGCAATTCTTGTTTCTAATTCCCAGTCTGTACGTCATTAACCGGCGTTCCATACATTTGTTCTGTCAAAAAATCCAATCAAAAAAGCGATTGAGTCTGTTTTCTTCTTCAGTATCGTCAGGTACAGTTTGCTCTTCCTGTTCCACTTCGGCATCACTTGGTAAGTGTAGGGAACAATGCGATGTAGGTTCTGTTCCTTCTGTAAAGAACATTAATCGTTGATCCTTGCAATAGGATGTAGCTAGCTCGCCTGAAGTAGGGTCAACATATGCTCCTACGACACCATCAGGTATAGGGAAGGTTTTAAACGGCATATCTTCATGAGCTTTGTTCATGAATGATGCCCATACTTTCTTTGCCGCACTGCGATCAACTGATTTTTCAATCGGAATGTTGTCATCATAGCCTGACCAAACACCTGTAACGAGGTCAGGGCTATAACCAATCATCCAGTTATCGGTAGTTGTTGTTCCAGATTTACCTGCATACGTGTGCTTGAGTTGGTCGGCAATTGATGCACCGGTAACGCGCATATAACCATTCAATGATTCGTCAAATATACCAGTCATTAAATGTGTCAGTATAAAAGCAGTATTAGGATCAAGTACTTGTGTTACTTCCTTCTCTGGGTGTTCATACAGGACATTGCCGTGCGAGTCAGTAATTTTTTCTACTGTATAGGGCTCAACCTGCATACCACCATTAGCGAGCATACTATAACCTGTTACCATCTCTTGTAAGGAGACAGATGCTGTCCCTAGTGCAAGCGAAGGAACAGCGGGAAGGTAACCCGAAATTCCGAATTGCCGTGCCGTATCGACAAGTTTCTCTGGCGTTAAAAACAGATTCGTTTTAACGGCATAAATGTTGTCTGACAATGCTAAGGCTTGCGCCAAAGTAATCGGTCTATCCGCATAATAGCCATTATAGTTACTAGGCTGATACACTGTTCCATCAGCAAGTTCAAAATTTGTTGGGCTACTCATCAAGGGAGTAATCGCTGTATAACCATTTTCAAGTGCTGCATAGTATAAAAATGGTTTGAACGATGACCCTGGCATTCGCTTTGCTTGTGTGACACGGTTAAATTGGCTTTGCTTATAATCTCGTCCACCAACAAGTGAGATAACCGCACCTGACTCCGGTTCCATCGCCATTGCTCCAATTTGTAGATCTGATTGGGGAGGCAACTGATCCTCTACTGTTTGCTCCAGTTGCTCTTGATGGTCGAAATTCAAGGTAGTATAAACTTGATAACCACCAGAACGAATTTCTTCTCTATTCGTGTCAAGAAGTGCTTCTAACTCACGTAGGACGACATCTTGATAATAAGGAGCGATAGATATTGTCTCGCGTTGCTTGGGCTCTGTAAGCTCGATTAACTGTCTTGAGGCGAGAAATTCTTGTTGTTTGTTAATGACATCTTCTTTCGCTAATGTTGCCAATACTTGTTCTTGCCGCTTTTTTGCATTTTCCCAATGATCAATTGGGGAGTAAAAAGCAGGTCCATTCGGAATGCCGGCTAATAATGTTGCTTCTGCCAAATCCAGTTCACTTGCATGCTTATTTAAAAAGTATCGACTAGCTGCCTCAATACCGTAAGCACCATGTCCGAAATAAATCGTATTCAAATATCCTTCTAATATTTCCTTTTTTTCGTAGAACATTTCCAAACGAATCGTATAAAAAGCTTCTTTTAGCTTCCTTGTCCAAGTTTTTTCGTGTGATAAGTATAAATTTCTAGCATATTGCTGTGTAATCGTACTTGCGCCCTCTACCATTGACATTTCTCTTAAATCGGTAAGTGCGGCACGTAGCATCCGCTTATAATCAAATCCATGATGTTCGTAAAAACGTTTATCTTCTGTTGTCACGGTGGCATCAACTAATAAAGGAGAAATGTCTTCTAAATCCACCCAGTATCTACTCTCCGCTCCATGCTCTTCCCCAATAACAAAACCATCACTGCTGTAGTAAACGGTATTGTGATCATTCGTAAGTGAAGGTGGACCTAAGCTGTAGGCATATAGAAATACTACTCCCAAAAATAAAACAGAAGCAGAAGCGGTTATAAGTAAAGCCACTAATGGCCAGAATACAATTTTTCGTTTTAATAAAGAAATTAATTTCTCTGAGTTCATCTTTTATACCCCTAAAGTTATCAATTTCATCATACAGATTGCAGCCAATTGCAATGGCTAGGTAAAAAATATGACGCGATTGACTCACATACATTTCTGTAAAATTACTATAAATGAGGATAGCTTTTTACCATTATGGGAAAATCAATAGAGATATAAACATTATTTTAGAAGAAATCGACAACATCTTTGTAAAAACCTTACATATCGGGAGCCGGGCCCACGATATCTGCAAAAACACTTGCATTTTCCGGTTGTTTCATTATAATTGTTTCGTTGTACTAATTTTGGTAAATAAGAACAATAATAACAATATTGTTTACTATTGCATAAAGGGGTTTTGTAATAATGGAATTATGGTATACCGAGAAGCAAACGGACGATTATGGGATTACGGCAAAGGTGAAAAAATCCTTGCATTCTGAGAAAACTGATTTTCAACAACTGGACATGCTCGAAACAGTTGAATGGGGAAATATGTTAGTGCTTGATGGTATGGTAATGACAACGGAGAAAGATGATTTTGTTTACCATGAAATGATGGCACATGTGCCGTTATTTACGCACCCGAATCCGAAGCATGTACTAGTAGTTGGTGGCGGGGATGGTGGAGTAATTCGTGAAATCCTCAAGCATGAGCAAGTAGAAAAAGCAACACTCGTTGAAATTGATGGAAAGGTAATCGAATACTCGAAAAAATACTTACCTGAAATAGCTGGTGAATTGGATAATCCGCGCGTGGAGGTACAAGTAGACGATGGTTTTATGCATATTGCCAAAAGTGAAAAAGCATACGACGTGATTATGGTTGATTCAACAGAGCCTGTTGGGCCAGCTGTAAACTTATTCACGAAAGGATTTTACGCGGGAATCTCAAAAGCACTTAAAGATGATGGAATTTTTGTAGCGCAGTCAGACAACCCTTGGTTTAAAGCGGATCTTATTCAACAGGTGTACCAGGATGTAAAAGAAATATTCCCGGTGACCCGCTTGTACACTGGCAACATTCCAACATATCCGAGTGGACTATGGACATTTACGTTAGGAAGTAAGATCCATGATCCATTAAAAGTAAAGCCTGAGCGTTTTACCGATATAAATACAAAATATTATACAAATGAATTGCACTATGCAGCATTTGCATTACCTAAATTCGTGAAAGACTTAACGGAATAAGAAAAGCGGAGAGCGCCGCTCAGAAACGCAGCGACTGGAGCGAATCGACTGAGATAAAGGAATCATGCCCCCGCAAAGGGGGTATGTCGACGTTGGACGGCAAGTCCGCTTTTAGTCGGCCTTCCATAAAATCTGAATCGATGATGACTTATCGTAAGGCGATTCGTGAAGTCGCCTAGTTTCTGGCGCTCGGAGCTAGCCACCTCAGCGGAATTTATTGCGTTTTATCCTAGAAAGAAGACCAAACCGATGCGCTTTGATGAAGCTTACTCATGTAAAGTGTTTATAATGTCGAATCAAAGTGTGGCAGCTGCATAAGCAGTCATCTACGGGGATGCCGATTTACTTGACAGTAAGCTTCCGGCTAGCCTCTCGATTTGGTCCTGTTTCTACCATTAATATACAAATTATGTTACAATAATCTGTAAATTATAACGCATATGTTAAACTGTGGGATAACAGCGTGTTGGAAATGGTAGGGATCGTAATGAACAACCCTTACAATAAAAACAAGCATAATGAGAAAGTAAATAAATGTGACGGACAAGCTACAATTGAACCGTCTCTTTTTACTGTCTTCAAGTTAGCAGCACAGACCAACATAGACGAGGCAATCGAGCACACAAGACAATTTTGCTTTCAGGCTGCTTCGGATCAAACGAAACGAACTGGCTTGGAATTTTTATATGCTTATGGATTTTTAGATGATTTGAACAAACTAATTGAGATAAATATAGCTACAGAAAATGCCTGTAATCAGCAGTGGGCAAAGCTTTACCAGATTATTATGGAGCGTAGACAAAAGCGGCTAGATCCGGATGCTTACATGGATAAGCTGTCGGAGTTATCTTTTGATTCAGCAGAACTAAAATGCTTGCGTGACTTTCTGTATGTATACAGTTATTACGAACGACGTCAGTTTCATATGCTAGGAAATTATTTAGATCCTTTATTAGATCGGATTTATGAAATTAAAGATCTTATGTTAAAAGAGTTGTTTTCGATTCGTTTAGACGAAATATTAATGACGTATCATTGGAAACGTAGTGAAATGATTATTGCTAGAAAACATGGCTACCGCATTCTTGCTACCACGAAAAACAACCGCAAAAAAATAGATATTCATAGCAATATGGCACTTGGTTATCTATTTGAAGATTATGAGCAGGCCATCCATCATGCAAGGGAAGCACAAAAATTAGCCGACCAAATCGAATTCAAACCAGCAATAAACTGGCTAAAGGAATTTACGATTCCATTTATATCTGCATACCATCGCAGAACAGATGGTGTTACAACTAATGATAAAGCAGAGCAAGCACATTTAGCCCTTGCAAATGGAGATAATGAAACATGTATACAGATATTAAATGAATTTGCGGAATTATCTCCTTTTCAGCAATACTACCTTGGCAAAGCAATGGAGGACCAAAGCCTACTTCAAACATCTTATAACCGCTTTATCCATGAACGAAATGATTATTTCTTTGCCAAATTGCCATTAAAGGAAATGCATAGGTTAGCAAACAGGGAGAAACGCGTCCATTTTAAATAATGGGACGTTTTTTTGCTTTATGAGGTTGTTCAAAAAGTCACCAAATGATCAGCGGCGCATCTCTTCGTTGGCTTGTTTTTCCGTTGCTCACGTATTAAAAGCATACGTTCCGCTACTCGAAACTACGCCGCCTTGATCTGCTTGCTGCTAATTCGGCACCTTTTTGAACACGCACTTTATGACATTTTTCCCATGTCCTCACTTGTTTTTTTAGTGATTCATTTTTATACTATAGTGAAGTATGCGTCATAAAGGATGGTAGGTTTGGGAGTATACAAAATACCAGTAAAGATAAAACTGGTATCTGAAATAAGAGAAAAAGGACAAAAGATGGAAACGATCGTTGAGGAATCAGGAAAATACTTTCGTCATGGCGAAAAAAACGTCCTGACCTTTACGGAACACGGCGAGGATCAAGACGTTATTGATTCATTAGTAACAATCCAAGCTGATAAGGTGAGTGTAAAGCGGTCTGGTTCCGTCGATATGCATCAAGTGTTTAAGAAAAAACAAACGACAGAAAATGTTTACCGTCATACATATGGAACGATTCTTATGGAAACATACACGGATCAAATTACATATCAACAGCTAACAGAAGGAAAAACAGGTAAGCTGTTTATTAGTTATAAAACAAAGCTAAATGGTGAAAGCGAAAGAAGACATCGGCTGACACTAACATTTAAGGAGAGAGCCTAATGAATATTGTACAACAGAAACAAGAAAATCTAAAAATAGCGATAGCACAAGCGATTGTCGATGCAAAACTTTCTTCAGAAGCGGATTTACCCGACGTTGTTCTAGAGCAGCCCAAGGATAAGAATCATGGTGATTATGCAACAAATATCGCGATGCAACTAACTAAAATTGCGAAGCAGCCACCGAGAAAAATAGCGGAAGCAATCATTGAAAATTTAGATAAGCAAAAAGCATCGATTGAGAAAGTGGAAATCGCTGGTCCAGGATTTATAAACTTTTTCTTAAATAAACAATTTCTGTCCGAATTAATACCAACTATTTTGGAACAAGGTGAAAATTATGGAGCGTCCAATACTGGTGAAGGGCAAAAAATCCAAGTTGAGTTTGTGTCTGCCAATCCAACTGGGGATCTTCATTTAGGACATGCGCGCGGTGCAGCGGTTGGTGATTCCCTGTGTAATGTGTTGGCAATGGCCGGATATGACGTAGCCCGTGAGTATTATATTAACGATGCTGGAAACCAAATTGCTAACTTAGCAACGTCAGTTGAGGCACGTTACATGCAAGCGCTTGGGCAAAATTGGGAAATGCCGGAAGATGGCTATCACGGCAAAGATATTATCGCATTAGGAGAAGAACTTGTTGAAAAATATCAGGATGAATGGCTAAATAAGCCAGAAGAAGAACGACTGGCATTCTTTCGTCAATACGGTTTAGCTTATGAATTGAAAAAGTTAGAAAAAGATTTAGCGGATTTCCGTGTTGATTTTGATCATTGGTTTTCTGAAACGTCTTTATATACAGATGGAAAAATACAACCCGCTTTAGACATAATTAAAGAAAAAGGCTTTATTTTTGAAGAAGATGGTGCTACGTGGCTGCGCTCAACCGATTTTGGTGACGATAAAGACCGTGTGTTGATTAAACAGGATGGCAGTTATACTTATTTAACACCGGACATCGCTTATCACAAAAACAAACTTGATCGTGGCTTTGAAACGTTAATTAATATCTGGGGTGCCGATCATCACGGGTATATTCCAAGAATGCGTGCGGCTATACAAACCTTAGGCTATGATGCGGATACCCTTGAAGTAGAGATTATCCAAATGGTTAACTTGTTCCAAGACGGTGAAAAAGTAAAAATGAGTAAGCGGACTGGAAAAGCTGTCACCCTCCGTGAATTAATGGAAGAGGTTGGGATTGACGCAATGCGTTATTTCTTTAATATGCGCTCCAGTGATTCCCACTTAGATTTTGATATGGATTTGGCCCGTTCTGAGTCGAATGAGAACCCAGTTTTCTACGTGCAATATGCACATGCTCGTATTTGTACGATGCTAAAGCAGGCAGAAGATAAAGATTATATTGCGGATTCGAATTTCGATGGTTCCTTGCTAATTTCAGAAAAGGAAGAAGACCTGCTTAAACACTTAGGAGAATTCCCGCAAGTTGTAGCTGAAGCAGCAACAAAGCGGATGCCACACCGGGTAACACAATATGTATTTGAACTAGCATCTACCTTGCATAGCTTTTATAATGCAGAGAAAGTGTTAGACGCAGACAATTTAGAATTAACAAAGGCACGTCTTGCATTAATGAAGGCCGTCAGAACAACAATTGTCAATGCACTGCGTTTAATTGGTGTTACCGCTCCAGAAAGTATGTAAATATTGTAAGCTTTGCTGGCACAACAGTGCTGGTGAAGCTTTTTTTCTTTCGTAATAGGGTGAAGATATATAAATCAAGTATATGCTCCTTGAAAAAAGAAAATTATATCACCAATACAACCAATCCCAAAAAATATAAAATAATAGCTAGCATTCGTTATTTCCTTATTAAATAATTCCTTAAATGCTTGGATGAAAAGTGTATTAAACTTAAAAAAGCTTAATATCCATCCGAGAAAAAGAAAGCTAATAATCTTCACTTGCCCTCACCTCCTTAGAAGTATATATCCATTATACGCAGTTTTGTTCGCGTCTTTCCACATTAATTATTCTAATACTAACATCGAAGTAGGAGGACGTTTTCAGAAGTTGTTCTCCAAAAGCTTGTGGAGTTAAAAACTTCATACATGAAGTGAAATCCGTCGTTGTTTGGAGAGTGCTTCCACCGCTCCGGAAATGCCCTTCGCTTTCCGCGGGGGGCTAGTGAGCCTCCTCGCGCGGTCGCGCGAGGCCACTGAAAAAGTCTTTGTCTGTTAAAAATGAAGTTTTTTCAAAAACACTATCCCAAAATCTTGCTACTTTTCTATAGAAAAGTGGAGAAACCAGTTCGATTTACTTCTGATTTTTAGGCGGAAAGTGGGGATGGATTTTTTTGGTATTCACTCTTTTCAAAATTTATCGGACTTTTTCAGTGGCCTACGGTCGCGCTCCGGGGTCTCACATACGCCACTAGTCCCGCAGGAGTCGAAGGGCATTTCCTCCGCTGTTAACGGGATTGCTCTTTACGTCGGGTGATTGGAGCTCCAGGCAGTCGACTCCTGCGGGAACAGCACGGGCTGAAGATCCACTCAGAAGCGCTCTTTGGGACTGCGATTACTCGTCCCACCGAAAACATTTGCTTCTGAGTTAGCTGAAGCCGTGCCCGCGGAAAGCGACTGCCTGGAACGGAAATCACGAGCACTACGTTACGACGAATACTAGCTATTTTCCGCAATAGGATTGATTTTCCAAGGTAACCTTGTTATGATATTTGTCAACATTAGAGGGGGAAATGGTTATGATACGCCAGTTAACGAGCAATGATCATGCAATTTGTCAGCAATTAATTAACAAAAATCCAGCAGAAAATTTATTTATCATTGGCGATATTGAAGCTTATGGATATGAGCAGGATTTTCAACAGGTGTGGGGAGATTTTGACGAGAACGATAAACTACGAGCGGTCTTATTAAGGTATGAACAAAACTATATACCGTTTGCTGATGGAGATTTTGATGCTGAAGGGTTTGCCGCAATTATTAATCAAGATGAAAACGGTAAAATGATGTCAGGATTAAAGCAAATAACAGCGGCAGTAGAGCCGTATATTGCAAAGGATATAATTTCTAAACGTGAGATGTATTATGCGAAGTGTACACAAGTGGAACAGCTTGATGATGTAACGGAAGTTGTCAAATTAGCGAAGGTAGCAGATATTCCAAAATTAAAAAAACTGTTAACAAATGTCCCGGAATTTTCAGGGATCCAGTTTAATGCGGATAGTAAAAAGCGCAATATGGAAAAGGGCGTGGCACGTACCTATTATATAGAGCGGGAGGGGGAAATGGCATCCTCAGTTTCGACGGCCGCAGAAAACAGCATATCAGCAATGGTTGTTGCAGTTTGTACTAATGCTAATCACAAGAAGCAAGGACTTGCCACACAGTGTTTGACGAAGCTTTCTTATGATCTATTGGCAGAAGGTAAAGAGCTTTGCCTTTTTTATGATAACCCAGAAGCGGGTAAGATTTATAAACGAATTGGATTTCAGGATATCGGTTATTGGACGATGTATAAGTTTTTGTAGATATGTCAATTTTATCCTTGTGTGTAAGGAAATATGAGGTTGAATCAAAACAAGCCGTAGACTCAATTCATAGTTGATTCTGTGGCTTGTTTTAACATATAAACATAAAATAACTTAACCAGCGGCTAGCTCCGAGCGCCTAACTTCAGCAAACTAGAAGACTTTATCCATCATTGGTTTTACTATTTCGAACAGCTTAAATCCCAAATAAACACCAGCAATACCAACCACACCTGCTAAAGCAGGTGGAGCTGGAAGGGGGAGCTTAATCCAGCTGAAAATAAAGCCGACGATTACCCCGGCTATGAGTGCTAGCAAAATATCTTTCAAAATATATAACCTCCCATATTATAAAAGTGGTCGGAAAATTTTAGCTATAGTTAATTGCAATTTTACAGATAAGGGTTGATCGTTTATCCATTTTTCCGTTAATGGAATGCTTGCTTTGATATCCTTTAAATATGCAGACCGAACCGCATTTATAAAATCAGGATCGTCTCGGACCACACTGTTTACTTCTTTATTTAAGAAAAAGCTGCGCATATCAAAGTTAGCTGTGCCAATATCACATAATTGCTTATCAATAATCAATATCTTCGTATGATAAAAACCGTTGTCGAATAAAAACACTTCGCCACCTGCATTTGCAAGTGAACGGTAAAAAGGTATTCCTGCAGGCTTAACGAGTGGATGGTCTCCTTTAATGGGAACGAGTAGTTTAACCTTAACATTACGCTGCATCGCTTCCACTAAGGCATTAAAAATTCGTTTGCTCGGTATAAAATAGGGGCTACCAATTAGTATCTCTTGTTCGGCTTGGTTAATCCATGTATAGAAAAGTTGTTCTAATTGACCACCCTCCGTTAATATCATTTCCATAGAAGGTTCGTTTTCGTAGAGTGAATGTCTTTTTGTAAGTGGTGGTACGTCCATAACGGCTTTTTTATAATAAGCACAATTCCAATCATATACAAATACATGCTGTAGGTCGTCTACAATCTCTCCTTCAAGACGTAGATGATAATCTCGCCAGTCGCCTAGTTTTGGATCTTTCCCAATGTACTCCTTACCTAGGTTATAGCCACCAACATAACCAATTTGCTGATCAATAACTGTTATCTTTCGATGATTACGACGGTTAAGCATGTAAAAATAATAGGGGAAACGCGGGATATCGCTGTAAAGGAATTGTACACCGTTTGCGATTAATTCACGTTTGATTTTACTTTTAAATGAGAAGCTTCCGAAGCGGTCAACGAGTAAACGCACCGCAACACCTTCACGGGCCTTTTCTATTAATAATTGATACATCTGTTTACTTAGTTCATCGTTTCGGATGGTGAAAAACATTACATCAATTTTAGCGTTTGCCTGTTTAATGTCTTTAAAGATGGCAGGAAACAGTTCATGACCATTCGTATATAACTTATAAGAAGTTCCTGATTTACGACCAAATTCAAACGAAGGAGCTTTTTTGAAAAATGCGCTTCGACCTAAATAAAAATCTAGCCAAAGTAATAAAAAGAATACAACGATGACGAGTGTGCAAATAAAATAAATCATGCGAAGCTCCTTTCGACAAAAGTCTGACCTTACTTTTCCCATATAAGATGAATTTAATCAATTTGATAATGCCGATTTTTTTGAAACAGCTATCTAAGGTAAACATGAAATTGTCTCAATTAATGAAAAAAATGCGAATAAATATTGACTGAACGTTCATTCATATTTTAAAGTGGAAGTAAGACAAAACTAAGGGGGCGTTTTTGTTGAATGGATGGTTGATTGCAAATTGGATTTTGTTCACCACGGTTACTATTTATGGAATTTATTTATTTATAAGAGTAGTGTCAACACGTGTTGCTTATATCAAGCTTGGAAGAAAGGCTACTTTTGATCGGAAATTAAAAGAGCGTTTGATGAGCGTGCTCGTCAATGTGTTTGGACAAAAGAAGCTGTTAAAAGATAAAAAGTCCGGTATCATTCACGTGATGATGTTTTATGGTTTTATTCTCGTTCAATTCGGGGCGATTGATTTTATTTATAAGGGACTTGTACCAGAACAACATTTGCCGTTCGGTGCGTTATATCCCGCATTCACCTTTTTTCAGGAAATCGTAACGCTAACGATTTTAGTAGCTGTATGTTGGGCTTTTCACCGCAGATATGTGGAAAAGCTGGCACGGCTAAAAAGAGGGTTCAAATCTGGCCACGTATTATTGTTCATTGCGACATTAATGTTATCGGTATTATTAGGAAATGGTTTTCAACTTGTTTTACATGAGCAAGGGTTTACTTGGACAGAGCCAATTGCATCGGTTTTTGCAAGCGCTTTCTACTGGGTGCCATCAATTGTTGCTAGTGTTCTGTTTTACGCGGCCTGGTGGATTCATCTACTTGCGCTACTAAGCTTTTTAGTTTATGTACCGCAGTCAAAGCACGCACATCTATTGGCGGCACCGGTTAATGTGTTGTTAAGCAGACAAACGCCGGTCGGTAAGTTGGAGAAAATTAATTTTGATATCGATGAAGCAGAAGCGGAAACAGCTTCCTTTGGGGTGGGGAGGATTGAAGAATTTACGCAGTTACAAATGATCGATTTTTATGCGTGTGTAGAATGTGGCCGCTGTACCAATGTTTGCCCGGCAACCAGTACAGGTAAGGTGCTGTCACCAATGCATCTAATTACAAAGCTACGTGATCATTTAACGAATACTGGTGCTGCAGTTACAGGTAAATCACCGTGGGTTCCAGCAGTTGCATTTGCCAATACAGAGGGCAATCAGCTTGCTAAGCATTCACGTATGTCGGAAACATCTAATCAAGAGGTGGCTGCTAGCTTAGATACACTTTCACAGACGAGTATGATCGGTGATGTGATCACAGAGGAAGAATTGTGGGCGTGCACGACGTGTCGTAATTGTGAGGACCAATGTCCGGTAATGAACGAGCACGTGGATAAAATTATTGATTTACGTCGTTATCTTGTATTGACGGAAGGCAGAGTGGACCCTGATGCGCAACGGGCGATGATGAATATTGAACGACAAGGTAACCCCTGGGGATTATCGAAGCGGGAACGAGAGCAATGGCGCGAGCAAGACCCTAGTGTGGAAATTCCAACCGTTAAAGAAATGAAAAAAGAAGGAAGAGAATTCGAATATTTATTCTGGGTAGGATCGATGGGGGCATACGATAACAGAAGCCAAAAAATCGCGATGGCATTTGCAAAGCTAATGAATCAGGCGGGAATAAGCTTTGCTATTTTAGGAAACAAAGAAGTGAATTCTGGAGATACGGCACGACGCTTAGGTAATGAATTTTTATTCCAAGAGCTCGCCGAAAAAAATATTAAAGAATTCGAAAAGCATGAGGTGAAGAAAATCGTTACGATTGATCCCCATGCATACAATATTTTCAAAAATGAATATCCTGATTTCGGCTTTGAGGCGGAAGTGTATCATCATACACAAGTGTTATATGATTGGATTATGGATGGTCGAATTAAACCAGAGCAATCGATTAATGAAACAATCACCTATCATGATTCTTGTTATCTAGGAAGATACAACGGCGTCTACGATCCACCACGGGAAATTTTCAAGCAAATCCCAGGTATTCGACTCGTAGAAATGGCGCGTAGTAAAGAAAATGCCATGTGCTGTGGTGCAGGTGGCGGCATGATGTGGATGGAAGAGAAAACAGGCACACGTGTGAACGTTGAACGCACCGAACAAGCGATGCGAGTCAATCCATCGATGATTTCTAGTGCATGTCCATATTGCCTGACGATGCTCAGTGATGGCACGAAAGCAAAAGAGGTAGAGGATGATATTAGCACGATGGATGTTGCTGAGGTATTAGCATTGTCCGTTTTCTCGGATATTACAGAGCAACCTGCATAAACGTAGATGGAGAATGCCTGGATCATTAGCGATCCAGGCATTCTTGTATTATAGCTTTCTTTCGTTATCCCCCGACTTGATAATCACCGGAACAGATGTAGAACTACCAGAATCAAAATTAATATCCTCCTCTGATAGCGTAATGTCCATTTCAATACGAATATTTCGCTGTCCATTTGCATGAACAACAGCATCATATGGCTGATTATGTTGCATCACAGAGTTGATTCCAACACCGTTAGACCGGTAATGACCGTAAAACTCTATTTGGAATGCGACATCTTTGTTGCTGTAGTTTTTAAAGGGGAGTTCACAGATGGCATGCATGGTCGAAGTATCTACAGTCTCGTATTCACAGTAACTTTGATCTTCGTTGTAATGGAGCGCATAAATGCCAGTTGCGATTGTGCGCTGATAAAGGTTGACTAGTGCTGAGGGAATAAAAACAATGATTAGTATAGCAACCAGCATGGACCTGAATTGGTACTTTTTAAGAGAAATAAATAGGAAGTATGTGCTTGCTAGAAAGATGATAAAGCCAATTAACGCAAGAATGTTTAATCCAGAAACGGTCATAATCGAAAATCCGAAAGCCTCGATCATCTCTTCGCCATATGGGTTTTCTTCAAAATATGGAAAACTAACAACGATTGAGATTAAGAGTAGAATAGTAGCAATACCAAACAGTTTTTTGTTTTGAATCATTCGAAGTGGCCCCCATTTTGAACCGAATTATTAGCTTAATTGTACCATTAATTGACTAAGGTTTGGATATAACTGTATTTTTTACTTATGTGAAGCGCGCGTATACAATATTTCGTGCTAATGAAAGCAATATGCGTTAACATAGAAGTATTAATCATACATAAATAGAGGTGTTGTAGGATGCAAAAGTTAGTGTTTTTTGTTGGGGTAGCCGGAACAGGAAAAACGACAGTTGCGAGAAAAATCGCTGAGCAGCAACCATTTGTTTTTCTTGACCGTGATACAGTTGGTGGTCGTTTTGTAGAGAAGTTTTTAGAAATGAACAATCTTGATAAAAATGATCGTGACTCTGCATTTTACAAGCAGCATATGCGCGATTTAGAGTACGATACCACGAAAGACATTTGTATTGAAAACTTATCCGTAGGCCAAAGCGTGATCATGATTTCACCGTTTACCTCGGAATTAAAAAACAAGCAATGGATCAAAGATGTAATTGCGGCAACCGGTAAAAGTGAACAAGATATTGATGTTAAAGTAGTTGTCGTTACTTTACAAGACATTGATTTACAGAAACAACGGATCGAAGAACGATCCACAGTGCGCGATACGTGGAAGCTAGAAAATTGGAACTCTTATGAAACACGCGTAGACTTTGTACCGACAATTAATTGGGAAATCCCACAATCTAATATTCTCGTCTTTGATAACTCTGGTGACCTTACAGAGGAAAAGGTGAGTACTGTAATTAATTTTATTAATGAATAATGAATAATGATTAAACCCTGTGCTGTTGCGGGGTTTATTTTTTTGCGATGCTTTATACCAGGCAAGAAGCGACACGAAAATCGCTCGGGCCGAAGATTACGCGTCGCAAAGCGAGAGAAGCGACGCAAAAAATGCCCGGGTGGAAAATTACGCGTCGTAAAACGGGAGAAGCGACACGAAAAATGCTCGGGCCGAGAATTACGCGTCGCAAAGCGGAAGAAGCGACACGAAAAATGCTCAGGTGGAGAATTACGCGTCGTAAAACGGAAGAAGCGACGCAAAAAATGCTTAGGTGGAGAATTACGCGTCGTAAAACGGAAGAAGCGACACGAAAATTACTCGGGCCGAGAAATACGCGTCGCAAAGCGGAAGAAGCGACACGAAAAATGCCCAGGTCGAGAATTATGCGTCGCAAAACAAAAGAAGCCACCCCAAAATTGCCCTCTCCACTCCCCAATTCCTACACCCTTCTTATCCTCCAATAAAACACCTTCCCCACCCCCACCCCAAAACATCTCATCAAAAAAATTCAGCACACTCGCCTATATTTTTGCTCACACTTTTCTGGGCGAATACATAATATGGGGATTAGAGGTGGTGACATCATGGATGATCAACAAATAAAAGAATCCGCCGAAAAAATTGAGCGGGCGGAATGGAATAAACGGCAACGAAAAGCGAAGCTGCAACAACTACTTACTATTTCATCGCCTATGCTCGTTTTGGTTTTATGGGAAATTGTAACTCGGACTGGAATCATGGACGCAAGGTTTTTCCCACCCCCGACGAAAATATTATTTACGTTGTTTGATATGGGGTTACATGGTGATCTATTCACTGATCTTAGAGTAAGTTTAGTACGGATTTTATTAGGGTTTCTGTTAGGGGTAATTCCAGCGATTGCGATTGGTTTGCTCATGGGCATGTATTCTCCGGTCAGATATACGATATCACCACTAGTTATGGCCTTCATGCCGATTCCGACAATTGCAATGCTTCCGATTATTTTATTCATTTTCGGAATTGGAGAGTTTTCAAAATATATTACCATTGCAATTAGTGTATTTTTTCCAGTCGTTATTAATACAGCTGCAGGTGTAACGAACATTGACAACATTTATGTGGATGTGGCCAAAAACTATGGAGCCAATGCAAAAGATTTTTTCTTTAAGATAGCACTTCCTGGTTCACTTCCGGTTATGCTAGAAGGCATTCAGATGGGGCAGGCGATCGCTCTTTTGACAATTGTAGCTGCGGAAATGATTGGTGCCAACTCGGGGATCGGTTATGTAATCTGGATGAACTATAAAGCATTTTTAGTGCCACAAATGTATGTTGGTCTCGTATTGATTTCGTTTTTCGGCTATTTGTTTTCCCTTGTCCTACGTGGATTACAAAACAAGTTAATACCATGGAAATAGGCTTAATTGTAACCACGATGAGTACGGGAAAGGAGTGGGATGATTGTCAAATAACAAAAAAATTGAAATTAACCAATTAACAAAAATATTTTATAAAAAAAATGAGAGTGTGGCAGCAATTAAAGACGTCACGCTTGATATTAAAGACGGAGAATTCGTTTGTATTCTTGGTCCAAGTGGTTGTGGAAAAACTACGCTTCTACGGATTTTGGCGGGCTTAGAGACACCGAGTATTGGGGATTTTAAAATCCACCGTTCTAGTGATGAAAGACCGCTACAATCGATGGTGTTTCAGGAACGAGGGGTGATTCCGTGGATGACGGTGGAAGATAATGTGGCGTTTGGCTTGAAAATGCGCCATTTGCCATCAAAACAAATCAAAGAGAGAACGCACTATTATTTAGATAAGGTGGGCCTGAAAAAATTTGCGAAGCTTTATCCAAAAGAGTTATCAGGAGGGATGAAGCAACGAGTGAGCATTGCAAGGGCATTTGCTAATGACCCTGAGATTTTGCTGATGGATGAACCATTCGCTGCACTCGATGAGCAGAACAAATTTATTTTGCAGGAAGAGTTATTAAGTATATGGGAAGAAACAAGAAAAACGGTTCTTTTCATCACCCATAGTATTGATGAGGCAATGCTGCTCAGTGATCGAATTCTGCTTATGAGTGCACAACCAGGCCAGATTGCACGGGAAAAAGAAATAACATTACCTCGGCCAAGAACAATGCAGGATGTGCGCTCCAACAAGGATTTAGCAGCTGAATTTGTTGATATTTGGCAGCATTTGCAAACAGAGGTGCAAGGATCTCGTGTGTGATAACCGTGGATGCGACAAATCCTGCGATAAAATTGACAACTTTAGAAAGGTTGATGAAAAATGAAAAGCACGATGCTAAAATGGTTAACACTGCCGTTTTTAGTACTATTATTGGTGGTGGCGGGGTGTAGTTCGAATAATGGGTCTGAGAATCAAGACAATGAACAACAAGATAGTTCAGATCCACTAGCACCATTAGAAGAGACTGCGAAGGTTGTAATTGCAGAGGATGGCTCTGCATCTGGTGCGGGCTTCTATATTGCCAAAGAAAAAGGATATTTTGATGACTATAATATCGAGGTGGAATTTGCTACTTTTGGGAATAGTGATGAAATGCTCCCAGCTCTTGCGGCAGGAGAAGTAGATATAGCGGGTGGTATATCTTCAGCTTCATTTTTCAACTCAATCGCCCAAGGTATTGATGTTCGTATGATTGCCGATAAGGGGCATAACGTTGAAGGTAGTTCTTACTTCTCGTTTGTAATTGATAAAGATATGGAAGGCGAAATTACTTCATATGAAGATTTTGCTGGTAAAAAAGTTGCGGTTTCGACAAAGAATGCAGTGGATGACTATATATTTGAACAAATGCTTGCACATGCAGGTTTAACGAGAGATGATGTGGAATTTGTATTAATGTCCGATTTTGGTAACATGATGGCAGCGATGGGGAACAACTCAGTTGATGCGGCCTTGCAAATTGAACCATTAATTACGCAAGGAGAGACCCAGGACATTCACGTTCGTTTTGGTGATGCAACTGATTTTGCTCCAAAAGCACAGATTGCAATGGTGTTAGGTTCTCCTAAGTTTTTAACAGAACGCAGAGATGTTGCGGAACGTTTCATGGCAGCTTATTTACAAGGCGTCCGTGATTATAACGATGTTTTTGTTAAAGGTGAAGGGGACGAAGATGAGATTATTTCTATTATGACAAAGCATACAGCTTTAAAAGATCCTGAAATTTGGAAAAAGGTTGGCGTTACTGGCTTAAATCCAAATGGCAGTATGTTTGTCGAAGATATTAAAAACCAATATGAATGGTATAAGGAAAATGGTGCAATTGCCGGAGAACTTGATTTTGATAAAGTTGTCGATATGTCGTTAGCTGAAGATGTTGTTGAGATTATAGGCGAATATGAATAAATAGATTGACTGCCCTGTTTACTGCAGGGCAGTCTTTACATAAATGGCTGTTTAATGAAGAATTGCGGCGGGAAATATCCTAGAATGCGATGTAACCATGGGATAGTGCTTCCACTCAAAAGTACAAGTGCACCATTCATAGTACGCCTTTTCCGGAACGTGTGGTACGAAGGTCTGGTCGCCCCGGAAAGGTCTGGTCTAAGCGGACACCAGGGCGCTTATTTCGCCTGAAATCACAGATTTGGTGATTTAGCGGACATGAGAGCCCTTATCTACTAAGAATAGATTCTATTCATGTGCCTTTTGGTTAAATAAGGGCTCTGGTGACCGCACAATTCAAATGATGCCCTTTTTGTCACACATAAGCGCTCTGGTGGCCGCCAAACCACCGAACTTGTCTATCAAGCTTTATCGCCACTTTGCATCTAGCACTACGACGGATATCACTTCATTTATGAAGTTTTTAAAAGCGGCAATAAACTTTACGAAAATAGCATAAAAAACAGTTTAAAACGCTTTCATTATGGTAGAATTGAATGAAACATACTTGATTATGCTGCATTAATTTTGTATGATATCTCTGTTATAATCAGTTATGAATACTAACTTTCATTGCATTTTAATTTTTATAACCATATAATGTATGATAGACTTTTAAAACCTAAGACTACTGGATATACTTGTGGTTACGACAATAAGATATACATGAAAAGGTAAGCTGGCAATCAGCTTGATTTTTGTTATTTTATACATAAAGGGAGTGCTTGAGCGTGGGTATAAAAGATTACAGTAAAGAAGAAATTTTAGAACTATCGATGATTGAAATTGCTACGGAAATTCTTCGAGAAGAAAACAAAGCAATGGATTTTAAAGAGTTATTTGATCGAATTACAAAATTAAAGGGTTTAAGTGAGACGCAGAAAAAGGAATATTTAGCTGTGTTTTATACAGATTTGAACATCAATGGACGCTTTATGACGATTGGAAACAACCTATGGGGATTAAGACGTTGGTACCCAGTGGAACAAATCGAAGAAGAAATTGCCTTAACACCGAAGAAAAAGAAGAAAAAGAAAGCTACGCGTAAGAAGAAGGAAGAAGTATTCGAAGAGGATTTAGATGAGGATCTAGATGAAGAAGATTTAGATTTTGATGAGACTGCTGAATTAGATGATGTCGAAGATTTTGATGATGATACAGATGACGACGATAGTGACGATGATTTCGACGATGATTATGATGGCGATTATGATGAAGTGGATGATGATGAAAAATTCGCCGATGACGACAGTGACGATGATGATGATGATGACGATGATGACCTCATTGGTGAAGAAGAGGATTTAGAGGAAGATGAAGAAAATTAATAATTAATTTAAAAGCCTCACCCAAATTGGGTGGGGCTTTGTTAATGGATATGCAAATTACGCTCCGATGCACAGCTCCAATGACGGAACTTCTCTCTCCTTCGCGTTTGAGAATCGAAGCGGATTTGAGCGGCCACCAGCACACTTATTTCACCTGTAACTCCATTTGTTGATTTGACGGCCACCACAGCACTTATTTACCGATATCAACTCGTTGAAACAACAAATTCACCCAAATAAGTGCGCTGGTGGCCGCGCAATTCTAATAGTGCATCATTTGTCACAGATAAGTGCACTGATGGCCGCAGCAATTAACGGAACAGCATGGTGTCCGATCTGGGATTATGCTGTGGCAAAATTGAAAATATAAACAATTTTTATTCATGCGTTGTATCGCTGTCGTAGTGTTCCTTGTCAGTTGGAAAGGAACAGGGCAAGACATTGCAGTGTGGGATTCTTGTTTCGAGTCCTAGTCCGTAAGTTGCTACTGGCCAGCCACCCGAGCTTATCTTACTGTATTGACTATATTTGTTAACGTCTGTATAATTATCAGAATAGTCTAACGCATTCGGAGGGATCTTATGTCTTTGGAGATAAATAACGACCCGAATCAGAAAATGAGTATGAAGGATGAGCATTTCTTTATTGGTAGAAATAAGGAAATAGAGATTTTTATGCAGCATATAAAACAGGTAAACAGTAATATAAAGCTCCTTCATATTTATGGTATTGGCGGAGTGGGTAAGACCTTTCTGTTGGATGAATATGAACGTTTATCACAACAAGATGGCTTTTTTTTCGTTAAAATGGATAGTCAAGATTTTCCTCAAACTCCTATAGGATTTACTCAATATCTATTTTCGCTCCTCGAAATAAAATCAAACCACAAACACCACAATCAAAATAATGAATTCAGTATAAATAGATGCTTTCAGAGGCTAGAAGATATTGCACATTCACAAAAAATAGTTATTGCTGTTGACTCATTTGAGCATATGATGAATCTTAACAGTTGGTTTCGTGAGGTATTCATCCGACATTTGCCAGATAACTTACTGGTTGTAACTGCTAGTAGAAGTCCATTGAAAGGGAAATGGGAAGAGTCTCCTGTCTGGAGGAAATCAATCATACAACTAGGACTGAAGCAGTTTAATTATGAGCAAACCAATCAATTTTTGGAGCAATACGATCTGAATAACAAGCAATTAATGCATGAAATTTGGAAGTTTTCGGCTGGCCACCCATTGACTTTATCACTTGCATCTATTGTTAAAGCAGATTTGAATCAATTTGCACGTACGCTACCCGAAAACAATACTAAAGTATTAATAGAACTTACCAAAAGGTGGCTACAGGAAGTGCGGAATGGGGGATTATATCCTTTGATTGAAGCTGCTTCCCTATTTGTTCGGTTCGATCAGACAAGTTTATCTGCTATAACAGGACAAGAAATAAGCCTGGAGGATTTTCAGAAACTAGAGTCTCTGTCATTTATCAGAATGACTAATAGTGGTTGGACGATGCACAATCTAATGAAGGATGCTGTGAAAGTCGAGTTAAAACACCGTAATCCAGATCGATACCAACTATTATGTGAGCAAATGGCCAGTTATCTATACCGAAGAGTTATTTCTACACGTTCAATAAATGATATTGCCCAGTTTTTTAATCATCTTGGTGATGAAGCAATTCAATCTATTTTCTTCCTTGAGTCTATCGATGATTCTATGTATTTGGAGCCAGTAGAAACATATAATTTCCATGAAGTGATTACTTTTTTTAAGTATAACAGAGGAAATGTACAAAGTAGCCAAGCAGAATTTTATCACCGTGAGACGAATAAAACGTATCAATTCCATGCGTCCTCTCAACATAACGAAAAAGAATTACAGTTAATCGGTGCGGACTATGTTGAAAAGATGGGGTATAACTGTGCCCAGTTATTAAAAAGTGAAAGCGGTGACATTTTAGGTTTATCTATTGTTGTGCCAATAAATAAAAGCACATTAAAATATTTATCTGAAGAGCCAGTATCAAGGGCATATTTTACAAGGCTAAAGAAAAAGCAATGGAATGAATATGCAGTTCCCGAGGATAAAGTTTGCGGATGGTTTATACGATTGCTTGAATTCACTGGTACTGAATCAATGAACGCTTCTGCACGTTCGTTTATGATGTATCATTTATTTCCTAAGTTGTTGTCAGGTGGAAAGATTGTCATATCGAATCCATTACCTTTTTATCAAAATTTAATTAAAATGTTTGGCTTTGCTGAAGTGTCGGGTGCAACGCATTATGATTATGGAGAGAACTCGCCATCACCTACGTATTTGTTAGATGTTAGTGGACCGAAATTGGCGGCATATTTGAAGCAATTTACTGACGAGGTTTCGCAAACGCAACAATTCGATATTGTGATCAACAGTTTTGAATTAACAAATAGAGAAAAGGATGTTGTAAAACTAATTCTAGAGGACAAAAGTAATGCAGAGATTGCTAATCAACTATTTCTTGCTGAAGTGACGATCAAAAAGCACGTGAGTAGAATTTTTAAAAAGATGAGTGTGAACAGTAGGACGCAATTAATTAAGCGGATTATGGAATTACTCTTATAATAAATAGGCTTAGGCAGGTGTTACAAACAACAACCTGCCTGAGCCTTATTTTATAATGTTGTATTTTCCGATAAACGGTAGTTGCTTTGCTTCTCCTTTTGAAGAATTAACAATCCCCATAATTAACAAGTATAATAAAAAGATATTACCCAACGGCCATATGATGAACCAGCCCAATATAGGAATTGCCCCACCGAGAATATTAATAATAACTGCGGACAGAAATAGTAAAAGACCTTGATTTGCGTGGTACATCGCAAATTTAGATCCTTTCGCAACAATTAAGGGTAAAAAGAAGATAAAATATGCCAAAATGCCGATCACTTTATTCTCTTCAACGTCATTCGTTACTTTATCTTCTTTTGTAGCAGTATTCTCTTGTTCTGTCATAAGTGAACCTCCTCTTCTTAGTCCTAATACTGAATTTTCGCTACTCTCAGTCTGAATTATAATATTGATCAAGTTAATCTAACATTCTAAATGTTAGCACAACTGTTGGCGGGTGTAATGTATACTAGCGTATATAAAATGCAAGGAAATAAGTGGAATTGCTGAAATATTAACGCAATGTAAACATTACACCTTGACTTTGATAACACAAATAAGTAAAATTCAATTTGGGCTCGATTATAATGATTAACACACTATAGCGTTCCCCCAGTAGATTTGGGGGGCGCTTTTTATTTTTATGTCCAATGTCTATTACTAAAAATATGACAAATTATAATAGGAATGGCACAATCATCAAAAGATAAATAAACTTTCCCCAAATGATAACAATAAACACAAGAATTTTACATGATCTTGTGAAGCTTATTCTAAAGAGCTTTCCTTAGTATTTACCCCTGCTTGGCACTTAGAGAACACACTGGTGCTAGACATCGTATCAAACATTTTTACCGTTGAACAAGATTCCATTAACTGATCATTACAAATGGACAGTCTATATAAATCACAGAAAGAGGGATAAGGGTGACGAAGTACATTTTTGTAACTGGAGGCGTTGTTTCTTCCATTGGTAAAGGGATTACAGCAGCTGCTTTAGGGAGATTACTTAAAAATAGAGGTTTGAAAGTAACAATCCAAAAATTTGATCCATACATTAACGTCGATCCAGGAACAATGAGTCCATACCAACATGGTGAAGTTTTTGTCACTGAGGATGGTGCGGAAACTGACTTGGATCTTGGCCATTATGAACGTTTTATTGATATTAACCTTAACAAGTTTAGCAACATAACAACAGGAAAAATATACTCCACGGTCATTAAGAAAGAACGTCGTGGCGATTATTTAGGTGGAACTGTACAAGTAATTCCTCATATTACAAATGAAATTAAAGACAAGGTATTTCGTGCCGGCCAGCAAACGAATGCAGATGTTGTCATAACCGAAATTGGAGGAACCGTTGGTGATATTGAATCACTTCCATTCCTTGAAGCTATTCGTCAGATCAAAAGTGACATAGGTAAAGATAATGTCATGTATATACATTGTACACTTGTACCATACATTAAAGCGGCTGGTGAATTAAAAACAAAACCGACGCAGCATAGTGTTAAAGAGCTTCGTTCATTAGGTATACAACCTGATGCAATTGTTCTTCGTACAGAAATGGAAATCAGTCAAGATATGAAGGAAAAAATTGCGCTCTTCTGTGATATAAATGAAAAAGCAGTTATTGAAATGGCAGATGCAGAGACGTTATATCATGTTCCACTATCATTACAAGAACAAAATCTCGATCAATTAACATGTGAACATTTTGGACTTGACTGTGGGAAAGCAGATATGACGGAATGGAATGAACTAGTGGACAGAGTTCGTAATTTGTCTAAAGTAATTACAATCGGATTAGTTGGAAAGTATGTAGAATTACCAGATGCCTACATCTCTGTCGTAGAATCTTTAAAGCATGCCGGTTATGCCTATAATGCTGACATTGACATCCGTTGGATTAATGCAGAAGAGGTTAACGAAAGCAATGTTAAAGAATTACTTAAAGGTGTAGATGGTGTTTTGGTACCAGGCGGATTTGGTGACAGAGGTATTGAAGGGAAAATCGAAGCAATCCGATATGTTAGAGAGCAACAAATTCCATTTCTGGGTATCTGTTTAGGTATGCAACTGGCAACTGTAGAATATGCACGTAACGTTGTTGGTTTAGCTGATGCGCATTCAGCAGAAATCGATCCCAATACACCGTATCCGATTATTGATTTACTTCCAGAACAAAAGGATATATCTGACTTAGGTGGAACATTACGTTTAGGTGTATACCCTTGTAGATTAAAAGAAGGTACAAAAACACGTGAAGCTTACAACGATGAAGATGTTGTTTACGAACGTCATCGTCACCGCTATGAGTTTAATAACCAATTTCGTGATCAGATGGAGCAAAGTGGTTTTGTATTCTCAGGGACAAGCCCAGATGGTCGTTTAATTGAGACAGTTGAGCTAAGTGATCATCCTTGGTTTGTAGCGTGTCAATTCCACCCTGAATTTAAATCCAGACCAACAAGACCACAACGTCTATTTTATGGTTTTATTGGCGCATCTAACGATTACGTTAGGTAACTTATTTACAAACTCTTGTCATTCTGATGACAAGAGTTTGTATAGTTTCATAAACCTTTTTTACTTTTTCTTACTTTTGTTACTTTTTATTCGAATTAATGCAGGAAAACATAGTATTCCTCTAGAATTTGTAATATAACAAGTACTTGATAGTAGGGGGAGGGGTTGAGTCAAATGGGGAAAAAGGTAATGATTGTCGACGACCAGTTGGGTATTCAGTTATTGTTGGAAGAAATAGTGAAAAGTACGGGTCACCAGGCAATTATAGCGGGGAATGGTAAAGAAGCATTAGATATGATTGAGAAGGAGTTTCCAGATTTACTCATTGTTGATTACAAGTTGCCAATTATTGATGGATTTCGGTTAATTAGTCAGTTAGAAGAAACTGGAATTTTTATTCCGACAATTTTAATGAGTGGTTTGGCTGATGAAATTGCAGAAAAAGCAGAAAAAATGCAATCAGTCCAATATATTTTTGCAAAACCCTTCGATATAGACGTAGCGCGAACACAGATCAATCGACTGTTAGGGTAGATTGTTCAAAGAAAATACATATTTCCATAAGAAATTGAAAAAGCTATATTAAGCCTCTCTAAAAGAGAGGAGTTTTCTGGTGTATGAAGTTCTGAGGTGTAAAGTATTTGTTCCTTATTTCACAAAAATGGAATAAATACATGAAGGTATATGATTTGTCTAGTTGCACCTTTACATTGTAGTTGGTATTCTATTATTGTATCCAATCAAAAATAAATTGACTGGTAACACTTAAAATAAGTTACATATATAAATAAGGAGGAATTATTATGCCATTAGTATCAATGAAAGAAATGTTAGAAACTGCAAAATCAAAGAGCTATGCGGTTGGTCAATTCAATCTTAATAACTTAGAATATGTACAAGCAATTCTTCAAGCGGCTGAAGAAGAAAAATCTCCAGTTATTCTTGGGGTATCTGAAGGTGCAGGAAAATATATGGGTGGCTTCGGTGTTGTAGTTGCGATGGTTAAAGCTACTATGGAAGCACAAGGTACAACAGTGCCAGTTGCAATTCACTTGGATCACGGTTCTAGCTTTGAAGCATGTGCGAAAGCAATTCATGCTGGATTCACTTCAGTAATGATTGATGCTTCTCACGGATCGTTTGAAGATAACGTAGCAGTATCATCTAAAGTTGTTGAGTTAGCTCACTTCCATGGTGTATCTGTTGAAGCTGAATTAGGTGTTGTTGGTGGACAAGAAGATGATGTAATCGCTGATGGCGTAATTTACGCAGATCCAGCTGAATGTAAAGAACTTGTTGAGCGCACAGGTATTGACTGCTTAGCTCCAGCACTAGGTTCTGTACACGGACCATACAAAGGTGAACCAAACCTTGGATTTAAAGAAATGGAAGAAATCGGTTCGGCTGCTAGTGTTCCACTTGTTCTTCATGGTGGTACTGGAATTCCAACAGCTGATATTAAGCGTGCGATTTCTTACGGAACATCTAAAATCAATGTGAATACAGAAAACCAAATTCAACAAACGAAGGTCGTTCGTGAAGTATTGACTGCGAATCCTGAAATGATAGACCCTCGTAAATACTTAGGACCAGGACGCGATGCAATTAAAGCTACAGTAATTGGCAAAATGCGTGAATTCGGTTCTTCTAACCAAGCTTAATTTACTCAATATTTGAATTGATTCTTTACGATAATACCATTGAAAGGAAGCTGTCCTAGGGCAGTTTCCTTTTATCCTATACGCAGAATGTTTATAATATGTTTATCAATAAAGTCAAATTCTTTTATTCGAATAAAAATTGTTGCTAATATTCCGTATGGTTTTGGTAAAATTGTGCAAACTAATGTTGTTTCTCAATTAATAATGAGACAAGGTATTGAAGCTTTAATGATTAGATCGATAAAGAAGACTGATTGAATAACGCTGCTAAGGAGTATCTGGATTACCTTTTAAGGTGGAAAAAGAATCTTAGGTGCGTTAGCCTTGTCTAAAAGATGACAACCTTAAAAGTGAGGAGTTCCATATGCAAAAGATACTTGTTGAAGGTGGCCATAAGTTAAACGGAAAAGTAAGAATAAGTGGCGCGAAAAATAGTGCCGTAGCTTTGATACCGGCAGCTATTCTAGCCGACTCTAAAGTGATCATCGAAGGATTACCATCCATTTCTGATGTGGGTATTTTAGGGGATTTGCTAGAAGAGATTGGTGGTGGTGTCACATGGAAAGGAAATACAATTCACATTGACCCAACAGATATAATCTCCATGCCGCTTCCTAATGGAAAAGTTAAGAAGTTACGTGCTTCCTACTATTTTATGGGTGCGATGCTTGGTCGGTTTAAAAAAGCGGTTATCGGGTTACCTGGTGGCTGTCATCTTGGGCCAAGACCAATAGATCAACATATTAAAGGCTTTGAAGCGCTTGGTGCAAAAGTTACCAATGAACAAGGCGCTATTTATTTACGTGCCGAAGAACTTAGAGGTGCACGTATATATTTAGATGTCGTTAGTGTTGGTGCAACAATTAATATCATGTTAGCTGCCGTAAAGGCAAAAGGCAAAACGGTTATAGAGAATGCAGCAAAAGAACCGGAAATTATTGATGTTGCAACCTTGTTAACGAGCATGGGTGCAAAAATAAAAGGTGCAGGAACAGATGTTATTCGAATTGAAGGTTGTGAAACCTTATCGGGTTGTATGCATACTATTATTCCTGATCGTATAGAAGCAGGTACGTACATGATTATGGCGGCTGCGCAAGGCGAAAAGGTTTTAATCGATAATGTTATTCCGCAACATTTAGAGTCCTTACTTGCTAAACTTCGCGAGATGGGTGTCGTCATCGAAGAAGGTGATGAGCAGCTACTCATTCAACCGGGAAAACAGCTAAGTAGTGTCGATATAAAGACGCTGGTGTACCCTGGTTTTCCGACCGATTTGCAGCAGCCATTAACCTCGTTATTAACGAAAGCAACAGGGACTGGTGTGGTTACTGATACGATTTACCAAGCCCGATTTAAACATATAGATGAGCTACGTCGAATGAATGCACAGATCAAAGTAGAAGGAAGCTCTGCCATTGTATCAGGTCCAGTGCAGCTAGAAGGTGCCAAAGTAAAAGCGAGTGACTTGAGAGCTGGTGCAGCACTTATTGTAGCGGGACTAATGGCTGATGGAATAACTGAAATTACTGGTTTAGAACACATTGACCGTGGTTACGAGCAATTAACGGACAAGATGATCAGCTTAGGGGCAAAGATTTGGCGAGAAGAGATGACGGAAGAAGAAATTGAACAATTTCAAAATTCATAAATGTTTGAAGGAGAGTTAATATTATTGACTCTCCATATCCTTCCATCATAAACTGCATGAAATCAGTTTAAAAATACCTTATACAGCTAAATACATCTCAACATAGTTTAGAACCGGGTTTATTCAACTATATGAAGATGGTAAAAAGCATTATTATCAAATGAACTAAGTTAATAATTCAAAAATAGAGTTGATTAATCGTCATTTTAACGGTAATATTGAATAGGTTTAGAAAAATGGTATTGTGGGAATTCTATTAAAGTAATATATAAACTTCTATTCTATTTTTATGCTTTCCTTCTTAATTCTGCTTGGTTAGTTTTCTTAAAGTTAAAACTTGTATATAATAGACACACATTCCTACTACTTAGAACTTCTTCTTATACACGTAATAATTCTGAAAGCTACTCAAAAGACTTCCAACACAGGAATTGCATTTACCCAAAAATAAAATAATTAACTTCTTATTTCCAAATGGAATTAAGATAGTTTTATAATCTCTACATTTTTTCTGCTGCAGTTAAAAGCCTTCGTGTATAAGCGTGGTTTACGCGTACTCCAACGTATTTTAATTATTGGTTCATTAACTCAGTTCATTAAATTAGGTTGGAAGTAGTGCCTAGTGTTCGTGATTTCAATATTGATTGCAATTACTTTATTCATGAACAACTTGGTTTAAGTAAATAATTTATTAGCTATAAAAAATATTATATTGTTTAGGTGTGGTGATTGTATGGCTGAATTGAGTATTTCTCAATTAGAGACGCTAACATTAAAGGAATTGTATGAAAGAGCAAAAGAGTATAAAGTTTCCTATTATGCGAAATTAACAAAACGAGAATTGATTTTTTCTATTCTTAAAGCACAAGCAGAAAAAGATGGTTTCTTATTTATGGACGGGATTCTTGAAATTATTCCATCGGAAGGTTTTGGATTCTTACGACCGATTAACTATTCTCCAAGTTCAGAGGACATTTACATATCTGCTTCCCAGATTCGCCGTTTTGATTTAAGAAATGGTGACAAAGTGTCTGGAAAAGTACGTCCTCCAAAAGAGAACGAGCGTTACTACGGTTTGTTGCATGTTGATGCTGTAAATGGAGAAAATCCAGAAATAGCAAAGGAACGTGTTCACTTTCCTGCGCTTACACCGCTCTATCCTGATCGTTTAATGAACCTAGAAACAGAAACGAGAAAATTATCAACTAGAATTATCGATTTCTTAACGCCAGTCGGTTACGGACAACGTGGACTAATCGTTGCTCCTCCAAAAGCGGGTAAGACGATGTTGCTTACACAAATTGCTAACAGTATCTCAACCAATCATCCTGACGCAAAGCTGATTATTTTGCTTGTAGATGAGCGCCCGGAAGAGGTAACGGATATTGAGCGTTCTGTTCATCCAGGTGTAGATGTAGTTAGCTCGACATTTGATGAAGTACCGGAAAATCATATTAAGGTTTCCGAGCTAGTATTAGAGCGGGCAATGCGTCTCGTTGAACACAAAAAAGACGTCATCATCCTTATGGATAGTATAACAAGATTAGCACGTGCTTATAACCTTGTGATCCCGCCAAGTGGTCGTACGTTATCAGGTGGTATTGACCCAGCTGCATTTCATAGACCAAAGCGATTTTTTGGAGCTGCTCGAAATATCGAAGAAGGCGGTAGCATGACGATTCTAGCGACTGCACTTGTGGAAACTGGATCTCGTATGGATGATGTAATCTATGAAGAATTTAAAGGTACAGGTAACATGGAATTACACCTAGACCGTAACTTAGCACAACGTAGAATATTCCCAGCGATCGATATCCTTCGTTCAAGTACAAGAAAAGAAGAGCTGTTACTTCCTAAGTCACATCTAGAAAAAGTATGGAAGATAAGAAAGACAATGCAAGATTCACCAGACTTCTTGGAGCGTTTCCTGAAAAAACTAAAATCTACGAAAAACAACGAAGAATTTTTACAAATGTTAGAAGATGAGATGAAGCGCAAAGGAATGACGAGTAATTCGCAGTAGGATTTAATTTCCAAATAGAAAATAAAGCAACATGCGCTTGCAATCGAATTTTGACACTGTTATAATCTTTCTGTGTGAGTTTTAGAAAAATTAATATTCCTGGCACCTTTTTGAACAACCTCTATAAGTGCGTGAAGGTAATTTTAATTTCTAATGCTACAGTATTACTGTAGATATATATTAACTCTGTTTCCTCAGGATTCAGGGCAAAAGGAGTGGAAAGACATGAAAGAAGCAATTCATCCGGATTACAGAAAAGTAGTATTCTTAGATACGAGTTCTGATTTCAAATTTCTAAGCGGTTCTACAAAATCATCAAGCGAAACAATTGAGTGGGAAGACGGAAACACATACCCATTGATTCGTTTGGAAATCAGCTCAGCATCTCACCCGTTCTACACTGGTAAACAAAAAGCTGACAAAGCTGGCGGCCGTGTAGACCGATTCAAGAAGAAATACAACTTATCTTAATTTACAAAGCAGAGACGACCGTTTAACTCTGACTGAATAAGCAATTCATCACTTGTGGTGAATCGCTTATCTCAGCGAGAAGTCGGAAGTCGGAGCTAGATCGATAATAACGATTTTTATAGAAAACAGGCAAATTGTCTAACTTTTGCCTGTTTTTTTACTTTTAATATACGTAAAGATATTTCTGTTTAGGGAAATAATAAAATAAATAAAGTATCATTGATAACGGAAGGGGAGAACCGAGACGTGTACATAATGAAGCAATCTGGTTGGGTTGAATTAATATGTGGTAGTATGTTTTCCGGTAAATCAGAAGAGCTCATTCGTCGAGTACGTCGAGCAACTTTTGGTAATTTATCTGTAAGAGTATTTAAACCAGCAATCGACAATCGATATGCAGAAGAATCGGTTGTCTCTCATAACGGTACATCCATTTTAGCTAGACCAGTGGACAGTTCAGCAGATATTCTTAATTATATTGATGAAAACATCGATGTTATTGGTATCGATGAAATACAATTTTTTGATGAACAAATTGTTGAAATAGTAGACGAGCTTGCTAATCGTGGATATCGCGTCATCGTTGCGGGCTTGGACACTGATTTCCGCGGAGAACCGTTTGGTCCGATGCCGGCTTTAATGGCACTAAGCGAAATAGTTACTAAGTTAAACGCCATTTGCCCCGTGTGTGGCTCACCAGCAAGCCGAACCCAAAGATTAATTGATGGCGAACCTGCCTCCTATGATGATCCAATCATTTTGGTTGGTGCATCAGAGTCGTATGAACCAAGATGCCGCCATCACCATGAGGTCCCGAACAAACCGAAGCAACACGTCGATATTGCTGTATCCGCTGCTTCTAATACGTCGAACTAATTTGCTGCCATATGGCAGCTTTATTTTTAATATAGAAATATACATCACGGATAACCTTCATGTCAGGCTAAGTTATGAAACCTGTTTTATTTTTGCAAATTCATAATTATAATACGTGCTAACAACGGGTAGCCTATTAGCAAAATGGTTAATGAGGTGCACGTAATGCGTAACGTACTCCTGTTCTTATCACTTGTACTTTTAATTGGATGCCAAGATGACGGAACATCTATGCAGGAACAGCGCTTAAGTATAGATGCTCAGGAAACGACAAACGAAGACTATTTGCGTTTACATAATCCTGGTCCGAATGGAATAGATGAACTAGGAGATAAGCGTAATGTTAAATCTGATAGACAATCGATCCAATATGCTGTCGAGCGCATGCCTGGTGTAACAGTTGATGAGGTTACGTTTGAACAGATAACTGTTTTTGTAACAGTAACGGTCGATCGCGCATTAACTAAAACAGATAAACTTGACTGGCAAGCGGAAATCGCTTCAGCAATTAGAATGGTAATTCCGTATGATCAAATTAAAGTCCAAGTGAATTAAAAGTGAATGGGTTCAAGCTATTTTTGACTGGCAAATGCCCCTGTAATATAATGATAGTTAATGTTAACGATAAATTGTAACGGATTGGGCTGTAGGAGAAAGAGGTGGAGCAGTTGTTAGATAGATTAGAAACATTAGAAGCTCGTTACGAGAAATTAAATGAACTGTTAAGTGATCCCGAGATTATTAACGATAACAAAAAATTGAGAGAATACTCAAAAGAGCAATCTGACTTAGGTGATATCGTGCAAGCGTATCGCGAATATAAAGATGTTAGTTCCGAATTAGATGGAGCAAAAGCGATGCTTGAGGAAGACTTGGATAGTGAAATGTATGAAATGACCAAGTCTGAGATCAGTGAACTAAACATAAAAAAAGAAGAGATAGAAGAGCAGATGACGATTCTGTTATTACCGAAGGATCCTAATGATGATAAGAACGTAATTATGGAAGTGCGGGGTGCAGCTGGTGGTGATGAAGCTGCCTTGTTTGCAGGTGATTTATACCGTATGTACTCTCGTTATGCAGAGTCAGAAGGCTGGAAAATAGATGTGATGGAAACGAATTCAACTGGTGTTGGTGGTTATAAAGAGATTATCTTTATGATTAACGGTAAAGGTGCTTATTCCAAGTTAAAATATGAAAACGGTGCCCACCGGGTACAACGCGTGCCAGAGACAGAATCTGGGGGTAGAATTCATACGTCAACAGCAACCGTCGTGGTTATGCCTGAAGCTGAAGAGGTTGAAATTGACATTCATGACAAAGATATTCGTGTAGACACTTTCACATCAAGTGGACCCGGTGGGCAAAGTGTTAACACAACGATGTCTGCTGTCCGCTTAACGCACATACCGACTGGCATTGTCGTATCAATGCAAGATGAGAAATCACAGATTAAGAACAAAGAAAAAGCGATGAAAATCCTTCGTGCACGCATTTATGATAAATTTCAGCAAGAAGCACAAGCAGAATACGATCAAACGCGAAAATCGGCAGTTGGAACAGGTGACCGTTCCGAACGGATTCGCACGTACAATTTTCCGCAAAACCGCGTGACAGATCACCGGATTGGATTAACCATTCAAAAACTCGATCAAATTCTTGAAGGAAAGCTCTCAGAAGTAATCGATGCCTTACTTATTGAAGAACAAACGAAAAAAATTGAGCAAATTGGTGAATAACATGGAAAAGCAAATGAGAATACATGAAGCCCTCGCTTGGGCTTCTTCTTTTTTAGAAAACCATAAGCGAGAATCACGAGTGGGTGAGTTGCTATTACTACATCATCTTGATATGACTAAATCTCAGTTGATCAGCTCAATGCGTGAGCAAATTTCCGCTGAACAGCAGCGGGCTTTTGAACATGATGTGATGGCACATGCAACTACCGGGATCCCGGTTCAGCACCAAATCGGCAGTGAGTCATTTTATGGTCGTGATTTTGTAGTAAATAAAAATGTTTTGATCCCGCGTCCGGAAACCGAAGAGCTTGTCCAAGCTGTGCTCGATTATATCGATCAAATGGATTCGGAACAACAACTCCGGATTGTAGATGTTGGTACAGGTAGTGGAATTATCTCTACGACGATAAAATTAGAATGCTCGTCTGTGGATATGTGGGCAACTGACATTTCGCCGGCAGCTCTTCTTGTGGCGAAGCAAAATGCAGAGCATCTGGGTGCAAGAATTACATTCGTGCAAGGTGACTTTTTACAACCGTTATTGACTAAGGATAAGCAGTTTGATGTGATCGTTTCAAACCCGCCTTACATTGCTTTTTCGGAGAAAGACTCGCTTCAAGATACGGTCAAAAATTATGATCCCGCGTTGGCACTATTCGCTGATAGTAACGGTTTGGCAGCTTATCAAGCTATCCTGTCTCAAGCAAAAAATGTTGTCGCAGACCAAGCCCTACTTGCCTTTGAAATTGGTTACCAGCAAGGTGGCCAGGTCCGTGAATTGATTCAGCAGTACTTTCCACGAAGTGAGGTAGAAGTACGTAAAGATATTAATGGTAAAGATCGCATGGTTTTTGCTACCATTTCCGCTGTTTAATACACCAACAGCGGAGTTATCCCCATGGTTATCCACATTATTCAAGTGACATATCCACAGTTTATTAACAATACTTATTTGAGAGCTGTTTTCTAACAGTATGTTGTTTATGAGCGAAATAGCTAAACTTCGTCGTAACTTGGGGAGTGCTTGCACCGCTCCGGAAATCCCCTTCGCTTTCCGCGGGGGCTAGTGAGCCTCCTCGTCGCTTCGCTCCTGTGGGGTCTCACTTTCGCCACTAGTCCCGCAGGACAAGGAAAGCTACGACAGCGATACATCGCACGAAGAAAATTGGGTTCTATTTTCGAGGAGTCGAAGTGGATTTCCTCCGCTGACTTAGGAATTTCTTCTTTTAATGCACTACCTACCATTAGAAAACATATGCCAGTGGAGGCAGAATACTTCGACTCCTGCGGGAAAAAAGAGCAGGGACGAGACCCCGCAAACATGAGTTCGAGGAGGCTCGTCGCTCCCCGCGGAAAGCGAAGTATTCTGACGGAACGGTGTCAAAGCACGCACCTTTATTTTTACGTTACGTCGCATTTCACTTCAACTATGAAGTTAAATCAAACATCTAAGTAAAATGCCATTTAAATATCTGGACAATTAATCCAGGAATTAAAAAAAATAATAGATTAACAGTTTAAAAGATTTGATTCCTGTCGATAATAAGGACAACAAGAAATTGAGAGGGGCAGGAAGCATGAAAAAGCTTGGAATTTTACTTATATTATTTATTTTATTTTTTACGGCATTCCCAGTTCAAGGGCTAGGAATAGGGGAACAATCAGAATCAGAGGCTTCTGTCTATCAAGTAATCCCTGATGAGGCGATTCGTTTACGGATTTTGGCAAATAGTGATTCAGAAAGGGATCAGCAATTAAAACGTTCGATTCGTGACAGCGTGAACGCGGAAATCAATACCTGGGTAAGAGATATTACTGATATTGAAAATGCGAGACAATTAATTCAAGATAAATTGCCGGAAATAGAGCAAATCGTAGCGGAAGAATTAGAGGATCGTGGAGTTGAGCAGTCCTATCAGGTGGAATATGACTCCGATATTAGCTTCCCGACAAAAATTTACGATACGTATATTTATCCTGCTGGAGATTATGAAGCGATATTGATTTCTCTGGGTGAGGGGAAAGGAGCAAATTGGTGGTGTGTATTATTTCCGCCGTTATGTTTCTTGGATTTCTCTAGTGGAACGAGTGTAGCGGAACAAGAAGAGGAACAGCAATCCGACGAACAACAACAGAACACAATGGCGGATAGTAATCCTTTAGAAGAAGATGAAGAAGAAGAAGTGGAAGTGAAGTTTTTCTTTCTAAGTTGGTTTAGTTAAATCTAGCATATTTCTCCCTATCATTCATAGATATAGTAATAGCTATATTAATAGTTTATCCACAATTCAGGCGGAATTGATTGGGAATAACAAGATAGGGAGTGTAGAAATTGCGAATTGTACCTGCAGTCGAATTAGGAGTAGAACAGCTGGAATTATTTTTTGAAGACAAATGGGAGCAATTAGACGGTAAACAAACGTTACTAGAATATGGGTATGTTATTGAGTTTCAAGGGAAAAACCAAGCTTTTTTTGCTTTATCGCCAGTTGCAGAACAGTCTTATTGGCTGAAAAGACTATACATAAAGGATAAAGCACCAACATCACTGCCGTTAGCAATTATCGAAGCAGCGATCACGTTGGCGCAAGAAAAGTATGGCGATCACATTTACGTTTATAGCCATATCACTGCATTAGACGCTTTATTGGAAGCTTTACAATTTTCTAAATTAAAAACCTCGCCATTTGATGTTGATGTTTCGATAGAGAACGGAAACTGGTGGAACAAGCCGCTGGCAAAGAGGTATCAAATAAATGGTTTAAAATAGAGTAGTGTGGAAAAAATGTGTATAGAAGTTATTTAGAAGTGGATAACTTGGAATAGACTGTGTATAAAGTGGTGTTTTTGTGGATGAAATCGCTTTAATTGTGGATAAATGATTGTGTTGTGGATAAAGTTGTGCATAAATATATTGGAAGAATCCTCTCTTGTTTAGACGAGTGAGGATTCTTTTGTGCGACCGGCAATCGGGTTCACTTGGTTGTGATAGTCCATTAAAGGCATGGAAGTAGTAAATTCCAATAACCATGATATTTCTATTGTATGATTACAAATTTAGCCGGATTACTCATATCCCTTTTTGAGTTCGTTATCTGGAACAATCTTTAGGAAAAGTATGGCGATTCCCATTGCATTTATATCTATATCAATGCTTCTGGCGATTTACTAGAAGGTTTGCATTTATTATACATCGCCATTCGATAGAGAACAGAAACTTGTGGAATAAGAAACTTGCAAAGAGGGGATTTGTGTGGACAATTTGTGCATAGTAGTAACATTGAAGTGGATAACTAACAACAACCTGTGAATAAAGTGGGTATTTTGTGGATGAAATCGTTTTATCTGTTGATAAGTATTTCTGCAGTGGGTTTCATTGTGGATATATATTGTAGGAAAAACTCTCTTGATTAGACGAGTAAGGAGTTTTTAAAAAGTGATTGATGCGGTGTCTAGAACCAACGCTTTACGATTTATTTTTTGTTGCTTGCTATGCAATGGGATTGCTATCATAATGTGGATATTAGCTTAATTTGATCGTTTAATTCATACAAAAGGAGAATAACCAAGGTGCAAACAACAAAGCAATGGAAGGTAGACTTATCAATATCAACAGAGCATCCTGCGATTCTTGAGGCTGCGGAACTGTTGCAAAAAGAACAGGTTATTGCCTTCCCAACAGAAACGGTGTACGGATTGGGCGCGAATGCGTCGAACGAGCGTGCAGTAAGTAAGATTTTTGAAGCGAAGGGTCGTCCTTCTGATAATCCGCTAATTGTTCACGTGGCAAACGCGGAGCAAATCAATCACTATGTGACTACAATTCCGGAGGTGGCCAAGCAATTAATTGAAGCGTTTATGCCTGGTCCACTTACGATTATTTTACCTAGTAATGGAACAATCGCACAAACAGTTACGGCTGGATTGTCAACCATCGCGATTCGCATTCCGGATCATCCTGTTGCACAAGCGCTTTTGAAAGCGACTCAGCTTCCGCTTGCGGCTCCAAGTGCTAATCGCTCAGGAAGACCAAGTCCGACCACTGCCGCGCACGTTCACAACGATTTAGATGGTAGAATTGCAGGAATCCTTGATGCTGGACCAACGGGGGTTGGTGTCGAGTCAACGGTTGTCGATTGTACGTCTGAGGTACCGACTATTTTACGCCCTGGCGGCATTACATTGGAACAGCTGGAGCAAGTGGTTGGTGCGGTGAATGTTGACCCTGCGCTACTAGAGGGGCAGCTTCAGCCGAAGTCACCAGGCATGAAATATAATCATTATCAACCGGAAGTGCCTTTATGGCTAATCGATGGTGACGAGGTTTTTATGCAGTCGGAAATAGATAAGGCTAAAAAGCAGGGAAATAAAGTTGGTGCTATCATCAGTAATGAACTAGCTCAGTTTGTAAGTGCGGATCATGTTAGGGTCTGTGGATCACGTCAAAATTTAAGCGAAGTTGCTGTACATTTGTATGATGCGTTAAGAGCTTTTCATAAGTCGGACGTGGATATTATTTTCTGTGAGACATTTCCACAAACAGGCATAGGACAAGCAATTATGAATCGGTTAACGAAAGCAGCAACTTCCATTATTAAACAATAACTGGCAATCTACATATTTTGATTCTCTCTCGCATATATTGGACTAGCATGTCCAGAGAGGGGATTATACCGGATGCCATTTGTGAATTCAGGGGAAATATTATCACTTACCTTAATGTCGATTGCTTTAGGATTGGATGCCTTTTCCGTAGGCTTAGCAATGGGAATGCAGCAATTAAGATTGAAACGGATTTTTATCGTCGGATTAAGTGTGGGGATTTTTCATATAGCAATGCCGTTTATTGGTATCGTACTAGGCCAGTTTATTTCTTCACAGTTAGAAGGCTTCGCTGTTTTGGGAGGAGGATTGTTGCTATTTGGATTAGGTGCCCATATGGTATTTAATTCATTTCATTTTAGTGAGGAACCTTCCTTCAGCCCTGTTGGTATAGGACTTTTCTTATTCTCATTAAGCGTTAGTTTGGATAGTTTTCCGGTTGGGATTAGTCTTGGGATGTCTGGTGGAAAAACATTCGTGGCCTTATTGTTCTTTGGAATTGCAAGTACACTATTAACTTGGACTGGCCTGTTGTTAGGGAAAAGAGCTCGGGGTTTATTAGGTGTATATAGTGAGTTGCTCGGTGGAGTAATCCTTTGTGTGTTTGGGTTACGAATAATATTCGGTTAACAGTATTTATAAGAGGTTGTTCAAAAAGTCCCATTCCGATCACACTAATTACTCAAGTAGCCGATCGACATCGAAAATTGGATGCAGCTGAAAAATTCGGTCCTCACGTAGGTTCTGCCTACGGCTCCGGTCCTAAAAACGGAACTTTTTGAACAAGCACTATAATAATATTGATAAGTAGGAGAACTGTTCCCGTCAAAGCTGGCTGGGGCAGTTCTTCTTTTTGTGGATATGTATATAATATGCTATAGTTTTGGACAAATAGACAGTTTATGTTTGGAGGTAAATCATGAAGGTTTTATTCGTATGTACCGGTAATACATGTCGCAGTCCGATGGCAGAAGCATTGTTAAAGAATCATGCACCACATGTGGAAGTGAAGTCTGCAGGGATTTTTGCTCATGCAGGAGGGGCTGCCTCTGTGGGGACGACGCAAGCACTTCAGGAAAAGAATATTACAATCAATCACCAATCACAGCCTGTAACTGAACAGCTCCTGGATTGGGCGGATCTTGTTTTGACGATGACAACACAACATAAACAGACCTTGATGCAAAGCTTTCCCTCGTCATATGATAAAGTGTACACGTTAAAAGAATACCTCGATGACGATCTGCAAGGGATTTGGAAAACACTGAAGCAAGCACACATGGAACTTGAAAATAAACGTGCCGCATTTATGAACGAACAAGGAAAAGACTTACCAACGTTTCAACTGGATCGTGCATTGCATAATCATTTACGAGACGAAATTAACCACATTCAAATGCTAGAAGCACAGCTTCCTAATTATGATGTATCAGATCCATTTGGAAGTGAATTAACAGTTTACAAAAAAACTTTACAGGAAATTGATCAATATATTGAACTATTAGTGAAAAAGTTAGACAATGAAAGTAGTTAAGTAAATGGAAAAGGAGTGGGAGTATGCGTGTAGTATTAGCATCAGATCACGGTGGAGTGAGTTTGCGAAAAGAAATCGCTGCATTATTAGAAGAGATGCAGATCGATTATAAAGATATTGGATGTGATTGTGAGGACTCTGTTGATTATCCTGATTATGGCATTCCGGCAGCAGAGCTTGTTGCAAGTGGTGAATATGATAAAGGCATTTTAATTTGCGGAACTGGAATTGGTATGTCGATTGCTGCTAACAAAGTAAAAGGCATTCGTGCTGCGCTTGTCCATGACGTATTTAGTGCAAAAGCAACAAGAGAGCACAACGATTCAAATATGATTACGATGGGTGAACGTGTAATTGGCCCAGGACTTGCTATTGAAATCGTGAAAACATGGCTAGGAACTGATTTTCAAGGAGGCCGACATGCCAATCGAATCGGTAAAGTAACAGAATATGAAAACAAATAAGTTTGCAATAAACGAGGTGGCAAAACGTTGGATCAAATAAAACAACATGTAACGGCCGTCATTGATGAATGGATAAATAGCGGGTATCTAAATGAGGGTGACTTGTTTGTAATCGGGTGTTCAACGAGTGAGGTTGCTGGGGAGCGGATTGGAACTTCTGGTAGTGAAGCGATCGCCGAGATTATCTTTGATGGGATGAAAAGATTGCAACAGGAAACTGGTGTTGAACTAGCTTTTCAGTGCTGTGAGCATTTGAATAGAGCGCTCGTTGTGGAAAAAACAACGATGATTCAACGCGGTTACGAACAAGTGACGGCGGTACCGGTGCCGACTGCTGGGGGTTCAATGGCTTCGTATGCTTACAAGCACATGGAGAAGCCAGTTTTAGTCGAGCATATTAAAGCCGATGCAGGTATCGATATTGGCGAGACGATGATTGGGATGCAAATCAAACACGTTGCTGTACCATTGCGATTTTCAGAGCGGAAGATTGGTGCCGCTCGTGTTAATGCAGCACGGACAAGGCCGAAGCTGATTGGTGGCAAACGAGCGGTTTATCCGGAAGAACAATTGAACAATAAATGTAAATAAACGATAGGCAGAAGCACGTATACTGTGTAAAATATAATGGAACATGAAATGAACTGGGGGGCTACATAAAGTGGATCATTTAAAAGAACAAGATGTTGAGCTTTTTCAAGCAATGGAAGACGAAAGAAAGCGTCAGAACGATAAGATTGAATTAATCGCATCAGAAAATTTTGTATCAGAAGCTGTTATGGAAGCACAAGGGTCTGTGTTAACGAATAAGTACGCAGAAGGCTATCCAGGTCGCCGTTATTATGGCGGTTGTGAATATGTTGATGTTGCTGAAAATCTTGCACGCGATCGTGCCAAAGAGTTGTTTGGAGCAGAGCATGCCAATGTGCAACCACACTCTGGAGCACAAGCAAATATGGCTGTTTACTTTAGTGTGCTTGAACCAGGCGACACTGTTCTTGGGATGAACCTAAGCCATGGTGGACACTTAACGCACGGTAGCCCTGTTAATTTCAGCGGCAAGCTTTATAATTTTGAAGAGTATGGTGTTGATAAAGATTCGGAACAACTTGACTATGATGCAATTTTGGAAAAAGCAAAACAAGTAAAACCAAAATTAATCGTAGCCGGAGCTAGTGCATACCCACGCACTATTGATTTTAAAAAATTCCGTGAAATCGCTGATGAAGTAGGCGCGTATTTAATGGTTGATATGGCGCACATTGCTGGTTTAGTTGCAACAGGGCAGCATCCGAACCCTGTTCCACACGCACAATTTGTAACGACTACAACGCATAAAACACTTCGTGGACCACGCGGCGGTATGATCTTATGTGAAGAGCAATTTGCTAAACAAATTGATAAATCAATTTTCCCTGGTGTGCAAGGCGGACCTTTAATGCATGTAATCGCAGCAAAAGCGGTAGCATTTAAAGAAGCTTTACAACCAGAGTTTGAAACATATTCGAAACAAATCATCGCTAATGCCAAGCGTTTAGCAGAAGCATTACAAGCAGAAGGTGTTCGTATTGTTTCTGGTGGCACAGACAATCACTTATTATTGCTTGATGTTCGTGGCTTGAATTTAACTGGTAAAGTTGCCGAGAAAGCATTAGATGATATTGGAATTACGACAAATAAAAATACAATTCCATTTGATCCTGAAAGCCCGTTCGTAACGAGTGGTATCCGTGTTGGTACTGCTGCAGTAACTTCTCGTGGATTTGGATTAGCTGAAATGGACGAAATTGCTGCAATCATTGCCTTCACATTGCGTAACCATGAGGATGAAGAAAAATTAAAAGAAGCACAAGCACGTGTGCAAGCATTAACAGTAAATTATCCGTTATATCAATAATAGGTGGAGGTCCGTATTCTTACGGACCTCTTGTTTTATTGTTTATTTGTATGTATGGTAAAGCGAAATCAGCTAAAAATAAAAGAAACCGATAATTGCTTGAAAGAGATAGTGTTTTTCTGTACAATTTGAAGGATGTAAAAAATGATAAGGAGTGATCGGAACGTGGGAAATGTATTTGTACTAGATCATCCGTTAATTCAACACAAATTAACTTACATACGAAACAAAGAAACTGGAACAAAAGAATTTCGTGAATTGGTTGATGAAGTCGCAGGTTTAATGGCTTTTGAAATTACACGTGACCTACCATTAGAAGAAATTAACGTGGAAACACCGGTAACAACTGCTGCAGCTAAGGTTTTAACTGGTAAAAAAATTGGACTAGTTCCGATTTTGCGAGCAGGATTAGGCATGGTTGATGGTATATTACGCTTAATTCCAGCGGCAAAAGTTGGACATGTTGGCTTATACCGTGACCCAGAAACATTAAAGCCAGTAGAATATTACATTAAGTTACCAACAGACATTGAAGAACGTGAACTAATTGTGATTGATCCGATGCTGGCGACAGGTGGTTCAGCGAACGATGCGATTCACTCGTTGAAAAAACGTGGTGCCAAACAGATCAAATTAATGTGCTTAATCGCAGCCCCAGAAGGCGTCGAAGTTATCAAAGAAGAACATCCAGACGTTGACATTTATTTAGCAGCGATGGATGAAAAATTAAATGAACATGGCTATATTGTTCCAGGATTAGGAGACGCGGGAGACCGCTTGTTCGGAACGAAGTAGTTTGGGAGGGTGCTGGCAGATTTTCAGTGCCCTTTTTTGTTTTGGGGGCGTGGAGGTGAGGCGGGGGGCGATTGCACCACAGTTTGGTGTAATTGCACCATACGAGCGGGGGATTGCACCACACTGACGTGTGAAATTGTACGATTTGAGCTAGTGGTGGCACCTTCGTGGAGGGGGGATTGCACCACTGTTTGGCATAATTGCACCATACGAGCGAGGAATTGCACCACACCGACGTGTTATTGCACCACACAATCAGTTAATTGCACCAAATCCGGTTACAATTGCACCAAACGCCCTAAACGGTAACGTCTCCCTTTTGTATTTCCTTCAGTTTGTAGGTCCATATCTTTTAAAATTCTCAGCATTGTGTTACGCGACTTTATGTGGAGAAACCTCATCGCCTGTTTATTCGATATAGTGGGTTCGAAAAGACATAGGTAATCACAAATTGCTTGTTTATGGGCGTGTTCAGAGGTGTACTCACATCGGTCGCAACGCCAGACGCCTTTCTTTCGCTTCATCGGGATGTTGTAACAGCTCGGACATTGTACACCAGCTCTTAATTCATTTTTATTAATATGGAAGGCATCTAATACATCTGTTTGAATCGGGCTGTTAGCGTGTAGTACCGCATCGCACAGGTTTTTTGCAAGCTTTCTCTTAGGTTTTCGGTCTTCATATTTTTGCTGTAACATCCGAATCTGTTCAATGATACTATCAACATGAAAAACTTTTTCATAAATATTTTCATGAGTGTCATTTGTTTTTAATACAGAGGATTGGTTCGCAAAAGCAATCAAATGTTCAACGGGGAGAGAATGCAGACGGTGTTCTGTTAACCAGAGGCGAAGTAGCTCTTCGTGGTAGTTTACTTGAGAAATAGGATATTTCAATCCTTCGATGATATCGTCCTTCGTTCGGTACATTTGCTTGAATTTCGTATCGAGAAACAGTAATCCAGAAATGTTTTTTACTTCGATAATAAGAATGAAAGTGGGTGATACTAACAAGGTGTCGATTTGGAAGTGGAGTTCGCCTTGTTTCAAACGGAGATCTTGCATGATGTAAAAATCGGTCTTTTCTAATCTTTGAAGTTGATAACCTAGTGCTTGCTCCCCGCGGTAACCGGCAATTCGGTTCGCGAGGTTTTCATTTATCTTAGCTATTTTTGGATGATTCTCAGGTAAGCGGCGAATCAGTGCTTCTTCAGCTAGCATTCGGTGTGATTTCTGTACCTTTTTTAAAAACATGGGATCAGCCTCCTTCGTGCTACTATCCTAAATGATGTAAAAATTCGTAGCAAATAAAGAAAACATCATTTTAATGAAAATCCAACTCTATAAAACGGCACTTTTTTAACCCGGTTTTCAATTAATCAGCTAAGGTACCTGTTTTATAAACGGTTTTTAGCTGTTATTGCACCAAACAGGTTGTAAATTTTCAACTCGAAAAATAATTGCACCACAAAACTGTGGAATTGCACCACGCGTGAGCATAATTGCACCACACCACAGCCGAATTGCACCATACAATCCAACAATTGCACCACACGTCAGCTTTATTGCACCAAACCGCTCCTATCGTCGCTTTTCGAGCACCTCAGTTACGCTCACGCGCTCCACCCACGCGTCGCCCGTGCACCCTACATGTGCCAACGAACTCAGCGCCCGCCTACGCACACCGCACCGCTCCAACCGTCGCCCGTGCACCTCACTTACGCCCACGCACTCCACAAGTATAATCTCACCCAACCTACACAAACTAGCTAAAAAAATGAGAGGAGCCATTTTATGAAGCAAATAACTCTAATAATTCTCACACTCACGCTTACACTTGTGCTCAACACCAAAGCGACCGAAGTATCAGCAACTGATACAAAGCAGTCGATCATTATCGAAGTAGATGGTGACCCTTACGAGCGTAAACGTTATATCGAAGACTACCACCCTCTCATTGAAGTGATTCAAGTATACGATACGATTTTTACTGGTATAGCACTAAGGGGCGAGGCTCGGTATTTGGAGCAGATGGATGATTTGGACTTTATTAAACAAACATATCCTGTTCGTACCTATCAGACGACCAATGTGAATGAAAGTGTTGATTTTATTCTGCAGTCAGAATCGCCACAACCAATTGGCGGTACCAATCAACGGTATACGGGAAAAGGTGTAAAGGTCGGTGTGATCGATACCGGGATTGATCATTCGCATCCGGATTTGAAAAATAGCTATAAAGGTGGCTATGACCTTGTCGATTTGGACGATGATCCGATGGAAACGCAGCCTGAGCAGGGGATGCCTACGTTGCATGGCACGCATGTATCCGGGATTATTGCTGCTAATGGAAAGATGAAGGGTGTTGCACCAGACGCCGAGCTATACGGCTATAGGGCACTCGGTCCGGGTGGAATGGGGAGCTCTGTGCAGGTGATTGCTGCAATTGAGAAAGCTGTCAAGGATGGCATGGATATTATTAATATGTCGCTTGGTAATAGTGTCAATGGTCCGGACTGGCCGACGAGTGTTGCGGTTAATCGAGCGGTAGAGCTCGGTGTTTCGGTGGTGATTGCCAACGGGAATTCCGGTCCCGCTAACTGGACAGTAGGCTCACCGGCAACTTCAACTGCAGCTGTGTCCGTCGGGGCTAGCACGCCACCTCTAAAAATACCTAGCTTACATGATTCTTTTGCGGATAAAACAATTCCGATGCTCCCTTTAGCAGGATCAGTTCCGTGGGATCTGGGTAAACAGTATCCGATTATCGATGGAGGCACGGGTGAACAGAAAATAGAGCATGCGCGCGATAAAATTGTGTTGCTGGAGCGTGGAACAATCCCGTTTGCTGAAAAAGCGCGGGCAGCTGCAGCAGCGGGTGCTAAAGCGGCTATTATTTACAACAATGAAGAAGGAGCGTTTCAAGGTTCGGTGGATGATGGAAATGGCTCGGTGGATATTCCTGTCGTGGCAATTTCGAACGAAGATGGGAAATGGTTGCTGGAGCATACGGTGAGCGATAATAGCTGGATTAAGACTGTTTATACTACAGCACAAGATGAAATGGCTAGTTTTAGCTCGCGAGGTCCTGTTACTGCGAATTGGCAAATCAAGCCAGAAGTTGTTGCGCCTGGTGCTGCAATTATGAGCACGGTGCCAGATGGATACAGGGAGTTACAAGGAACGAGCATGGCGGCCCCGCATGTAGCTGGAGCACTAGCGCTAATAAAGGAAGCGCATCCTGACTGGAGTCCGGCCAAGCTAAAGGGTGCACTGTTAACAACTGCCTTACCATTGGCCAACCAGGAAAAATTATATGATCCGATTGACCAAGGAATGGGTAGGATTCGTCCTGACAAAGCTATTGAAACGGATACGATTATTTATAACCCGTTGCTGTCGTTTGGGAAAATAGAAAACTTTAATGATCGAGGAGAAGTTGAAATAAGAGTTGAAAATGTTTCTGAAGAAAGCCAAACGTTTTACTTTGAGACGCCGCACAATCAGCAAGGTATGTCTTGGTCAACTCCACAAAGCTTTACAATCGCACCGAAGCAAACAAAAACAGTGACCGTTGCGTTAACAATCAAAAGTAATTTGCTCGACAAAGGCATACATCAAGGTTGGCTAACACTGCATCAGGCTGAGGAAACCTATGAGCTTCCTTATTTGTTTGTGAATCAAGAAGCGGACTATCCAAAAGCAATGGGATTGGAATTTACCTTACAAGCATTTGCACAGAATCAATATCACTATCGACTCTATCTCCCAGAGCAAGCTGAAAAAGTGACAGTAGATTTATACAATCCTGCGACCTTTCGTTTTGAGCGAACGTTATTTGAATTAGAAGACCAAGCCCCGGGCCTAATAGAGGGGACGATGGAGCAACGAAACGTGGGCGATAGTGGAGAATATTTAGCTAATATTACGATTGAAACGGAAGACAGTAAACAATATACGTACCAAGCACCATTAATGGTCGAGCCGATTCGATAAAATTTGGTAGCGTCACAAAATGTTCACAAAACTGTTACATTTAATAGTTGAGTATCGCTTATAATTAATTAAACAGCAAGGGTGGAATGGATTAGAATGAGTTAGTCTTGTGGAACAAGATAGAGTAAATTGAAGGATTTCTATAATAAATTATGGAAATATTGATATTTTTTTCTTCTATTAATAAAGTCCCAAACTAATTGACAATATGACTATCCCTATTGTATGCTAACTTAGTGTGGAATGATAAGGGTTTCAGGTAGTGATAAATATCACTGCGCAACAAGAATTACTTGTATAGACGTAAAGCGCTTGCGTAAAAAGTTTCAACAATTACAAAGTTATTCTATCTCAGTTAAGGAACTCATCTCATCAAACCCGCTTTTATTGTAGTATGCTCAATCAAGAGATAGTACATATTGGATCATCTATTTTTAAACCACGGGAGCTAAAGTGATGCAACAGTATGAAAATATGATAACCCGTCAACGTAAATGGATGTTCTACCTTCTTGCATTTTTAGTACTTGGAGCGGGATTCACGCCGTATCCACGTATTTTCCTCGGTCTTCTCCTTGGATCGATTGTTAGCTTTTACAACTTATGGTTAATGCAAAGGAAAATTAACCAGTTTGGACAAGCAGTTGTAGAAGAACATTCTCCCCGGGGAATTGGTTCATTTTCGCGATTGGCGTCATCAGGATTAGCAGTATTAATCGCACTTCGGTTTGAGGATTATTTCCATCTTATTTCGGTAATTATTGGATTAATGACAGCATACCTCGTCATTATGATAGATTTTTCACTTTCTAGATCTAAAGATTAGTGCATGGAAGAGAGGTGAAGAGATTTATGGAACACGGCAAGCCTACAATAGATAACGTTTTCGGAATATCGTGGCTCGACTTTAACTTGTCAAACGTAATTATGATCGCGATTGCATCTTTAATTGTTTTCATCTTAGGTGTGGTAGCATCAAGACAGTTGCAAATGAAGCCAACAGGTATACAAAACTTTATGGAATGGGTCATTGATTTTGTGAAAGGAATAATAGGGGATACGATGGACTGGAAGACAGGAAAAACGTTTCTACCACTGGGTTTAACTTTAATTACTTATATTTTTGTAAGTAATATGCTGGGTGTAGCGTTCATGGTTGTAGACACTGATCACAACCTATGGTGGAAATCACCAACATCCGATCCAGGTATCACGTTAACCTTGTCGACACTAGTCATTCTGTTATCGCATTTCTATGCAATTAAGATTAGAGGTGCAAAGGAATACGGAAAAGATTATATTCGACCTTTACCTTTCTTATTTCCCATTAAGATCATTGAAGAATTCTCCAATACATTGACATTGGGTCTTCGTCTTTTCGGTAACATTTATGCAGGTGAAATTTTACTTGGATTATTGGCAGGATTGACAGCCTCGGGTATAGGAGGATTTCTTGGTGGAGCAATCCCGATGCTAGCTTGGCAAGGATTTAGTTTGTTTATTGGTACAATTCAAGCGTTTATCTTTACTATGTTAACAATGGTTTATATTTCTCACAAAGTGAGTAGTGACCATTAAATATAAGTTCTATCAAATTTAGAAGTATTGATAGAATCGGTTTTGGGAGGTGGACTCTTTCATTAGAAAGGGAAAATCACTGATTAAAACTGAAAAAATGAATTACTAATATATATTTTAAGAGGAGGATTTTCAAATGGAATTAGGAGCATTAGCAGCAGCAATAGCAGTAGGTTTAGCAGCACTTGGTGCAGGTATTGGTAACGGTTTAATCGTAAGTCGTACAGTAGAAGGTATTGCTCGTCAGCCCGAATTACGTAGCGCGCTTCAAACTACTATGTTTATTGGTGTAGGTCTAGTTGAGGCTATGCCGATTATCGCAGTAGTTATCGCCTTAATCGTAATGTAACAGGTGAAATGAAAATTAAACACAATGGCGAAGTTCAGGTAGTTGAACTTTCGCCATTGCTTTATGCTTATCGAATGTTTTGACCATAGTTGTCTATGGACTGTTACAGTTAGTGGAAAGGAGTGAATGTTGTGCTAACAAGCGGGTTAACCATTAACGCTGGTATTGGTGGAATCTTTATTGGTGATATGTTAACACAGCTGTTCTTCTTTATTTTATTACTTGTCCTGTTAAAAATATTTGCATGGGGACCATTAATGAATGTAATGAAGCAGCGTGAAGATCATATTGCTAATGAAATAGATACGGCAGAAAAAAGTCGTCAAGATGCAGAACGTGCATCGAAAGAAGCAATAGAACAATTAAAGCAAACAAGATTAGAAGCACAGTCAATTATTGACGAAGCTAAAAAAACTGGTCAGAAACAAGAGCAAGATATTGTTGCGTTTGCTAAAAGAGAAGCTGAACGCATCAAAGAATCTGCTCGTGAAGAAATAGAAAACGAAAAAGAAAAAGCAGTGAGAGCCTTACAAGAGCAGGTTGCTACACTATCTGTACAAATTGCGAGTAAAGTGATTGAAAAAGAAATTGATGCTCAAGGTCAAGAGAAGCTAATCAGTGAATATCTCAAAGAGGTAGGAGATAAGCGATGAGTGAGGCAGTAGCTAAACGATATGCAGAAGCTCTTTTTCAAATCACACAGGAACAATCAAGTACTGACCAAGTAGAACAACAACTTCAGATTATTGCTGAAGTTTTCAATAGTAATCAAGAATTGATCCAATTCCTTAAGCATCCACGTGTGGATGAGGAGAAAAAGAAATTATTTCTAAAAGATACTTTCAAGGATTTCTCCGCGGTTGTTACCAATCTACTTCAGTTGTTGGTGGATCGACATCGTGACGACCTTGTCCTAATGATTATAAAGCATTACCTACATTTAAGTAATGATGCAAAAGGAATTGCTGAGGCTACAGTATATTCAGTTCGAAGCCTTGAAAATGATGAAAAACAACAATTATCAGCAGTTTTTGCTAAAAGGCTGAACAAAAATGCACTAAACATTGAAAATATCGTTGATTCCTCTTTATTAGGTGGCGTTAAAATAAAGATTGGAAACACAATTTATGATGGTTCCATAAAAGGAAAATTAGAGCGTTTTGAACGGAATATAGTATCTGCAAATAAAGGATGATAGGGGTGAATTGGCATGAGCATTAAAGCTGAAGAAATCAGTGCGCTAATAAAGCAGCAAATTGAAAATTATCAATCAGATATAGAAGTTAGCGATATCGGTACAGTTATTGAGATCGGTGACGGAATTGCACGTGCCCATGGACTAGATAACGTTATGTCAGGGGAACTTGTTGAGTTTTCTAACGGCGTTATGGGTATGGCGCAAAACTTAGAAGAAAGTAATGTTGGTATCGTTATTCTTGGACCTTACACTGAAATTCGTGAAGGTGACGAGGTTCGTCGTACCGGACGTATCATGGAAGTACCTGTAGGAGAAGCATTGTTAGGTCGTGTTGTGAACCCACTTGGTCAGCCAATCGATGGAAAAGGACCAATCGAAACATCAAAAACACGCCCAATCGAATCTCCGGCGCCAGGTGTTATGGATCGTAAATCAGTTCATGAACCACTTCAAACAGGAATTAAAGCGATTGACGCACTTGTTCCAATCGGTCGTGGTCAACGTGAGTTAATTATCGGTGACCGTCAAACAGGTAAAACATCTGTTGCCATCGATACAATTTTAAACCAAAAAGATGAAAACATGATCTGTATCTATGTTGCCATCGGTCAAAAGGATTCAACTGTAAGTGGAACAGTAGAAACACTTCGTCGTTATGGTGCACTAGACTATACGATCGTCGTATCTGCTGGTGCTTCTGAACCAGCACCACTTCAATACTTAGCTCCATATGCAGGGGTTTCTATGGGTGAAGAATTCATGTACAATGGCCAACACGTTCTCGTTGTATATGATGATCTATCAAAACAAGCCAATGCTTACCGTGAGTTATCACTACTTTTACGCCGCCCGCCGGGTCGTGAAGCATTCCCAGGGGATGTATTCTACTTACACTCCCGTCTACTAGAACGTGCTGCGAAGTTAAGTGATGCAAAAGGTGCAGGTTCATTAACAGCACTTCCGTTCGTTGAAACACAAGCAGGCGACATCTCAGCTTATATTCCAACGAACGTAATCTCAATTACAGACGGACAAATCTTCTTGCAGTCTGATCTATTCTTCTCTGGTGTACGACCAGCGATTAACGCAGGTCTTTCTGTTTCCCGTGTTGGTGGGTCCGCGCAAATTAAAGCGATGAAAAAGGTAGCAGGTACGCTTCGTCTAGATCTTGCATCTTACCGTGAGTTAGAATCATTTGCACAGTTCGGTTCTGATTTAGATAAAGCAACACAAGCAAAATTAAATCGTGGTGCTCGTACGGTTGAAGTACTAAAACAAGGTTTACACAAGCCACTACGTGTTGAATATCAAGTATTAATCATTTTTGCACTAACAAAAGGACATTTAGATGAGATTCCTGTTAATGATATTACTCGTTTCGAATCTGAATTCAATGCTTGGTTAGATAAGAACAGAGCAGAGCTATTAAGCTCTATTCGTGAAACTGGTAATTTACCAGAAGCTGCTGATCTAAATAGTGCGGTTGAAGAATTTAAAGCAACATTTGTTGTTTCTGAATAATTATAGCTTCGTTAACCTTTGAAGGAAGGGGGCTGAACAAGTGGCATCACTTAGAGATATTAAAACGCGGATTAATTCGACTGTAAAAACGAAACAAATTACAAAAGCAATGTATATGGTATCTGCATCTAAGCTAAACCGTGCGGAAGCTAATGCAAAGGCATTTGTACCGTATAGCAAAAAGATTCAAGAAGTCGTAGAAAGCATCGCTAACAGTGGTGAAGTTGTTGATCATCCGATGCTAACGGCACGTGAAGTGAAGAAAACGGCATATTTTGTTATCACTTCTGACCGTGGACTAGCGGGTGGTTACAATAGCAGCATTCTACGTCAAGTGTATCGCACAGTTAAAGAACGTCACCAAAGCACAGATGAATATACGATTATCGTAATCGGACGTGTCGGACGTGATTTTTTCAAAAAGCGCGGTATGCCAATCGCGAAAGAGGTTCTCGGTGTTGCTGACCAACCGAATTTTAATGATGTCAGTGACTTGACCTCTGAAACGATTCAAATGTATCTTGATGAAGAGATTGATGAATTGAACGTCTATTACAACCACTATGAAAGTGCAATTTCACAGGTGGTTACTTCAACAAAGTTGTTACCACTAACAAATATTGCAACTGGTGACAGTAAAGCTCAAAGTACGTATGAATATGAACCAAATCAAGAAGAAATTTTAAACGTACTGTTGCCACAATACGCGGAAAGCCTTATCTATGGTGCGTTATTAGATGGTAAAGCCAGTGAACACGCATCTCGTATGACTGCAATGCGTAGTGCAACCGATAACGCTGATGACATTATTGGCGATCTGTCACTACAGTATAACCGTGCACGTCAAGCAGCCATAACACAAGAGATTACCGAAATTGTCGGCGGTGCAGCCGCTTTAGAATAGGTACACAAAGAAATAATAGAGAGATTTGATCAACTGTTATTTCTAAAGTAAGTTAGGAGGGAAAGCGATGAGCAAAGGACGCGTTACACAAATCATGGGACCAGTCGTTGACGTTAAGTTCGATAACGGCAACCTCCCAGAAATCTATAACGCAATAAACGTTCAGTTAGCTGAAGGTGCTGAACTAGTTTTAGAAGTAGCTTCACATCTTGGTGATGATAGTGTACGTACGATTGCGATGTCATCAACAGAAGGTGTACAACGTGGCGCTGAAGTAGTAGATACTGGAGCTCCAATTAGCGTGCCAGTTGGTGAAGAAACGTTAGGTCGTGTATTTAACGTACTAGGTGAGAAAATTGACTTGGATGAGCCATTGGCAGCAGATCAACGCCGTGACCCAATTCACCGTCAATCACCTGATTTCGAAAATTTAGCAACAGAAACTGAAATTCTAGAAACAGGTATAAAAGTTGTAGACTTACTTGCTCCATATATTAAGGGTGGTAAGATCGGACTATTCGGTGGTGCCGGTGTAGGTAAAACCGTATTAATCCAAGAACTAATCAACAACATCGCACAAGAGCATGGTGGTATTTCCGTGTTCGCAGGTGTTGGTGAGCGTACTCGTGAAGGTAACGACCTTTACTACGAAATGAAAGACTCTGGTGTTATAGCGAAAACTGCGATGGTATTCGGTCAGATGAATGAACCACCAGGTGCACGTATGCGTGTAGCATTAACTGGTCTTACAATGGCGGAATATTTCCGTGATGAGCAAGCTCAAGACGTGCTATTGTTTATCGATAACATCTTCCGTTTCACACAAGCAGGTTCAGAGGTATCAGCCCTTCTAGGTCGTATGCCATCTGCCGTTGGTTACCAGCCAACTCTTGCTACTGAGATGGGTCAACTGCAAGAACGTATCACATCAACCAAAAAAGGTTCTGTAACTTCAATCCAAGCAATCTACGTGCCTGCCGATGACTATACGGATCCGGCGCCAGCGACAACATTCGCGCACTTAGATGCAACAACAAACTTAGATCGTAAACTTTCTGAACAAGGTATCTACCCTGCGGTGGATCCATTAGCTTCAACTTCTCGTGCATTAGACCCTGAAGTTGTTGGTGAAGATCATTACAACACAGCGCGTGAAGTACAACGTACATTACAGCGTTATAAAGAATTACAAGATATCATTGCAATTCTTGGTATGGACGAGCTTACAGACGAAGATAAATTAACTGTATCACGTGCACGTCGTATCCAATTCTTCTTGTCACAGAATTTCCACGTTGCTGAACAGTTTACTGGACAACAAGGTTCATACGTACCTGTAAACGAAACAGTAAAAGGCTTCCAGGAAATCCTAGCAGGAAAATACGACGACCTACCAGAAGACGCATTCCGCCTAGTAGGCCGCATCGAAGAAGTAGTCGAAAAAGCAAAAGAACTGGCTTAGTAATAGAAAGTGGAAGAGCCTTGATCAGCTCCGACACGCATAAGCAGAGCGCCGGAAAGGCCTGATCTTTGGCCTTGCAGGAGAACTGCTATGACGCGAGGAGCTAGGCTCTGGAACTAGACTAAGGAAGTGTAGCCGACCGGTTAGGGGCGACGGGATAAGTAAGGATTCGCAGTGTGTCGAGGTCTTGGACACACGGAGGAGCATTGCTTATCACGCGAGCCCCCTGGGAGTCGGAACTAGACTAAGGAAGTGTAGACGACCGGTTAGGGGCGACGGGATAAGTAAGGATTCGCAGTGTGTCGAGGTCTTGGACACACGGAGGAGCATTGCTTATCACGCGAGCCCCTGGGAGTCGGAACTAGACTAAGGAAGTGGAGACGACCGGTAAGGGGCGACGGGATAAGCAAGGATCCGCAGAGTGTCGAGGTCTTGGACACACGGAGGAGCATTGCTTATCACGCGAGCCCCCTGGGAGTCGTAACTAGACTGCAGTAAATGAAAGCAAGTGTATCGGGATGGGACACAGTGCCTGTCCCCGTGTCCCAGTAATTCCAGCCCAAGGAGGGGTTACATTGAAAACTCTTATAGTGAGTGTTGTCACTCCTGATGGCCCTGTTATGGAAGATACATTTGAAATGGTTAGTTGTAAGGCTGAAAATGGAGAATTAGGGGTCCTTCCTGGACACATTCCACTCGTTGCTCCTTTAACTATTAGTGTTGTCCGTCTGAAAGCAAGCGATCGTACAGACAGAATTGCTGTAAGTGGAGGATTTTTAGAGGTTCGTCCTGATAAAGTCACCATTCTTGCGCAATCTGCTGAATTGCCATCAGATATTGACGTGGAGCGTGCACGCAAAGCTAAAGAACGTGCAGAGAGACGCCTGCAAACTAAACAAGATGATATTGATTTCAGAAGGGCTGAGTTATCGTTAAGACGTGCGCTTAATCGCCTAGACATAGCTCAAAACAGGTAAATGATAACCGAAAAGACTTTAATTACCAGGAATCTGGTGTTAAAGTCTTTTTTTTGTGTAACTAATAGTGCTTTTAATACGTCTAACCAGTAGATCCATGAAAAGAATTTTGTTGTGTTATTGAATATAAATATTGTCGATATTTCCCGGGTAATATCGAATAATGGTAAATTCATAATTATCGATACACCATACAAAAAGTACGGTAGCCAGATAAATGTATGCATGCCATAAAGACATAAACTAAATGTATATATTACGAATATATATCAATTTAATTGCATTAACTGTAATAAGGAATAAATTTAGTGATGAAAGAATATATAATTTATTTTGCATTTTAATTGGTAGTTGACAATGAGCACGAATCATGGCATCTTTTTAAAGTAGTATTTGAAAAAAGAGGTGGAAAAAGTTGCTGCAAACGTTAGGTCAACAAGCGCTCGTAGGTATACTATCACATATCATTTTTATCGTGATTACGTGGCAAGTACTGCAAGCGATTAACATCGATCCAATTATTCGCAAAGGGAAAATTTTCGAAGCTAGAGTACTCTTAATTTTGTTAACTATTGTAATTGGAACAACAGTGAGTAACTTCTTCTTAGACATTCTGCAATGGTCTGGACAATTAAATCTTTTATTCTAGTATTCCCATCAAAACAAAATAGTATATTACTAGTATGATAACATCATTTTCTGACCATACTTGTATCAACATAAGTTTACAAGTATGGAAAGGAAGATTAATTATGCGTAACAGGTTCATTCTCTTATTAATCATAGCTCTTCTGATACCACTCAATTATATACAAGCTTCTTCATTACCACTTTCAGAAGTGGACGATATCCACAAAATTATAGAGGAAGAAAATTTATCTCTACAAGAGTGGGAACTTCTAATCAAGGAACAGGTAGGCTCTGAACAATTTTCAGAGGTGAAAAAGAATATAGAAGTTATGTTTGAAAAGCCGTTAAAAAAGGTAAAAGAAACAGACATGATGATCAAATTACAAGCTTCTATTTATGCAAACGATGTAACTGAAAGCATCACAATTATTATCCCAAAACAGGATAAGCAGCAATTTAACATAATGTATACGATAGTCGGCACAAAATGGAATGAACAGATCGAAGACACCTATAACCAAAAAATAAATAGTTTACTACAACGTGTATTTACAGAGAATTTGACAAAATTCTCTTGTTTTACATCCCAGCCTGATGGTATGATGAATAGTGGCTATTTGTTTAAAAAACTAGTAGATGAATTGAATATAAATACACTATCAAATATAAAAGAAAATGATTTTTCGGTCCTATCTGGTTATACACCGCGTTGGAACTCTGTCATTCCCATTTCGGATGAACCAATGAACGTTCAAATCGCCAGTCGTAAAGGATTGGGCGGTAAAACAACCATTACAATAGGAACACCTATCATTACTAATGAATATTAATAATAGTGAAATTGGACGCAGAGGAGAATGAACCTTGGATAAAATCATCGTCCGTGGTGGAAGGCAGTTGAATGGCACAGTTAAAGTTGAAGGTGCTAAGAATGCCGTACTGCCTGTCATCGCAGCAAGTATGATCGCAAGTAAAGGAAAAAGTGTGATTCATGAAGTTCCAGCCCTTGCTGATGTATTTACCATTAAAGAAGTTCTTAAGTTTATGAATGCAGATATTAGCTTTGAAAACAATACAGTAACTGTTGATGCAACAAATCCATTATCTACAGAAGCTCCTTTTGAATATGTTAGAAAAATGCGTGCATCTGTCCTTGTATTAGGACCATTGCTTGCACGTTATGGTCATGCAAAAGTAGCACTTCCGGGTGGATGTGCTATTGGATCAAGACCAATCGATCTTCATTTAAAAGGATTCGAAGCAATGGGTGCACAAGTGCATGTTGGCAATGGATATGTTGAAGTCTTTGCTAATGGCCGTTTGCAAGGCGCAAAAATTTATTTAGATGTACCAAGTGTTGGCGCAACAGAAAACATCATGATGGCTGCCGCATTGGCGCAAGGTAGAACAATTATCGAGAATAGTGCAAAAGAACCAGAAATAGTTGATCTCGCTAATTTCTTAAACAAAATGGGCGCAAAAGTAGTCGGTGCCGGAACAGAAACAATTAAAATTGATGGTGTTGAAAGTCTACACGGTGTAGAACACACAATCATCCCCGATCGTATCGAAGCAGGAACATTTATGGTTGCTGCTGCAATTACAGAGGGAAATATCGTCATTGAACGTGCAGAAATGGAGCATTTACGTTCCTTAGTCTCGAAACTTGAGGAAATGGGCGTAAAAATCACGGAAGAAAAAGACGGATTACGTGTCATAGGACCTAAGCACTTAAAAGCTACAGACATCAAAACGTTGCCACATCCAGGATTCCCAACAGATATGCAGTCGCAAATGATGGCTTTAATGTTACATGCAAAAGGTACTAGTGTGATTACGGAAACAGTTTTTGAAAATCGATTTATGCATGTAGAAGAATTCCGTCGCATGAATGCTAAGTTGAAAATTGAAGGACGTAGTGTAATCGTCGAAGGTCCAATCACATTGCAAGGAGCAGAAGTTGCTGCCACTGATTTAAGAGCAGGAGCTGCTTTAATTCTTGCAGGGTTGCGTGCTGAAGGATATACACGCGTCACAGAGCTTAAGCATTTAGATCGTGGCTATGTAGATTTTGCAGAAAAATTAGCGCAATTAGGTGCAGATGTAGAACGAGTAAGTGAAGACGAAGAAGCTGATGTTCACAACAATTCTCAGCATGAACACTCTTCCGTATCATAATTCTGCTCATTTATATAGGATCTTTTAGGAGAGTTAGCAAACCTAACTCTTCCTAAAAGCCTATACTCTGACGTATCAATTTGAAAAGTCCAATTTTCAAATCTATACCTATATGTAATAAAAGGCTGTCCATGTGGCGGTCTTTTGTTGTTTTATCGCGGAAGAAGCAACTTCTTAGAATCAATCAGCATAACTTTAGATCGTTAGAATATTTATTGAATTATTAGAAGTTGTTCTTAACGCAATATTTAGTAAGGTTGTTATTTCGGATTATAGCTAGAATGCGACGTAGTGATTGGGATAGTGCTATTACCCGTTCCGTCAGAATACTTCGCTTTCCGCGGGGAGCGACGAGCCTCCTCGAACTTTCGTTCTGCGGGGTCTCGTCCTGGCTCTTTGTTCCCGCAGGAGTCGAAGTATTCTGCCTCCACTGACATAGGTTTTCTGATAGTAGGTAATCCCGGACTAAATACCATGACCCTTGCCAGGTCTGGAGTCGAAGTGGATTTCCTCCGCTACAAACTATCCTTTAGTAAAAAACAACCACTACCATTGGAGTGAGATGAATGATTCTTCCAAATCGATTATATAAAGGTGATACAGTGGGCATTATTGCTCCAGCAAGTCCACCGAATCGTGAGCAGCTTGAACGTGGTATTGCTATCTTGCGTCAACAGGGACTCCATATAAAGCTAGGAAAGCACATTTCGAGTGTATATGGGTATTTAGCTGGAACTGATGCGGAAAGGCTTGAGGACCTTCATATGATGTTTCAAGACACATCTGTGAAGGCGATTATCTGTGCGTGTGGTGGGTATGGTACAGCAAGATTGGTGGATGGTATCGATATTCAGCTAATCCGCCAAAATCCGAAAATATTTTGGGGCTATAGTGATATTACTTATTTACATACAGCCATTCGTCAACGAGCCAACTTGGTTACTTTTCACGGACCGATGGTTGCATCAGATATTGGTAAAGAGAATTTTGATGCATTATCGGAGCAGATGTTTTGTCAGCTGTTCACGCCTACAAACATTGTATACAACGAGGCAATAAGTCCGTTACAAACGATGAGTGAAGGTGAAGCGACTGGAGCGTTAGTTGGTGGCAATTTAACATTACTTACGAGCACATTAGGAACAGAATATGAGATTGAAACGAAAGCAAAATTACTTTTGATAGAAGATGTTGGTGAAGATCCGTACCGGGTAGATGCGATGTTGAATCAACTGCGACTAGCAGGTAAATTACATGATGCTGCGGGGATTGTGATTGGAAGCTTTACGAAGGTGGAACCGCCTACAAATAAACCTTCCTTTGATTTGGACCAGGTGTTAACCGATTATATGGAACCTTTACACATACCGGTTATGAAAGGTTTTAATATCGGTCATTGTATGCCCAATATCGGTGTGCCCTTAGGGGTAACTGCAAATTTGTCCAGCAAAACGAAAACGTTGACAATACATCCAGCTGTAAAATAAAGAGGCTATCCAGTTTGGATAGCCTCTGCTCATTCAAAAAATGGGCTATCCATTATATGGACAGCCCTAACCAACTTTAAAAACCATCTGTTTATTATTATTTCATGAACAAACACTACGTATACTAAAAGTTTATATATTATAAAACGCTGTCAATATTAGTTGCGAAATATATTCGAAGTGTTCCCTATTAACTATGAATTTTTCTTCTGCTATGATAGAAAATCGCAGCAGCTCCACTGAATATTAGTAATAATCCAGCTAACATCCAATTAAATGTACCAGTTGCTGTATCAGGAAGTTCATTACCTTCCTTGTCCTCTTCGCTGCCATCTTCATCTGCACTCTCATCATCAGTAGTTGGTGCAGTTTCAAATGCTGCAAATGTACTTAAATGGTTAACATCAGCTGTAAGAATACCATTTTCGTAAGCACCGCCAACTAGCTCCCATGCATTAGTAGATTCGTTATAATAGTAAAGCATAACTTGATCGGCATTTGTAACCTTAGCACTATCCACGCGGAATTTTAACGTAATCTTTCCGTCGCCTAGGGTCTGTAACGCGCCGTCATTTGAGGTGATTGTAATATCATAGACTCCACTTAATGCACTTTCAGAACCTTCAACATTAGCGACTTCATGCACATCAATCGTTACATCACCATCTGGTAGAATACTAGATGGAATAGACACAGTCGTTTCCGCAGTTTCTACAGAAATGGAAGCGCCTTTAGTTTTTAAGAGAGCGATTTGAGCACTGGTTAGCTCTAGCTTCACTTGTTTTTGATTGGTTACATCAACGACAAGTACTCCACCATCAGCAACAGTTTCTATAGCTGATAAATTGATTTTCGCAACGCCATCGGTAATTGTAGGCTTGGTCGTTACAACAGGTTCGGATGGAGTTTCGCCACTGTTATCACCATCACCCGGATTAGAGCCTTCGTCACCGTCACCGTCACCAGGATCCGAGCCTTCATCACCATCTCCTGGATCAGAACCATCTTCATCACCATCACCCGGATCAGTTGGTTCCGTAACTTTTGCAAAGCGAACGTTATCGATAAACATTGTTCCGGCAAAATCGCTTTCTACGTCTGCGAAAATTAGTTGCATGTTACGCAACACGGTATCTGCTTCCACGTTTTCAATATTGCTTACATCAATTTTAGCTTGATAATGGTATAAACCATCAGGTGTTTTCGTTTGTGCATCTAGTGCTGTTAAATCAATTTCAAACGTATCAGAAGCTTGCGCCCAGTAACCAACACTTGGTGGCTGGAATACTAAGTTAATCGATATCGCACCTTCTGTTGCACGGATCGGATCAACATATAAATCAAATGCAACATGATCGTTGTCGCCGATAACTAAATTATCCATATAAAAATCTAACCGTGGGGCAGAGGCCCAGTTATCTGTAGGCTTAACTTCAGGATACGCATACTCCCACGAAAGTGCAGTGGAATCATTAGCGTCTGCTAGTTTCAGTGCTTCTTTAACGCCAGAATCCGCTGACCAATCCCAAGCTTGTCGTGTTCCATCTTCAAAATCTGATGGAAGTACCGCTTCCCCTTTTGGATCGTGAATTACTGGAATTTCTACGGCATGTCCAGAAACAGAAATGTTATCTAAATAAATTGCATCTGCACTGTCTGTTCCGACAAAAAGAATAATGTTATTCATTTCGTTATTATCAGCACTTGTTGCAATTGTACCTAATGATGGTGCATCTGCTGCTGCAATTGTTAAAGCTGCTTTATATGTACCATCACCTTGATCAACAAAATCATCCGTAGTAACTGTAATTGCCCGATTTGGATTTGCCCAACTTGTTGCTGGCCCTTGTGGAATGGCTGCAATTGTTACGGTTGTCGGATTATCAACGATAACATCCATGGTAAGCTCTTCGGCGCCAAGAATGTTAACGGATTCATTCCAATTATCGGCAGAAAGGCGAGCATTGGCCCAGTAATTACCCTCAGATGTATCATTACTTGCATCTAATCCGTCGATTCTTATTGCATTGTTTTCATTGCTTACGCTAACGCTATCTGTTGGACTATCTGCATTCAAACCAAACCCCTGCGTTGTTCCGTCATTAAAATCCCATAATGTAGTTGAGAAAGCAGTACGGTCAATCGGCTGATAACTGATTCCTTTAATACGAGCTCGTACATATTCACCAGAAATACTTAACTCTTCAGGTGCCCATACTTGATCATCGCCAGGGTTTAAATCCGTTGCTGTAGATTTACCAAGTTCAAACGGCGTAAAAGCTGCTGAAGTTTCGTTCTTATTTGTCAGTGACCAGTTTACCCAACTAATATTGTTTTCATTTAGAAAATTCAGCCACGCGTCTGCTTCATCCAAGAATGGCCCGTTATTTCCACTTGCTTCACTTGTGCCCCATTCAGAAACAAATATGGCAACACCATTTTCTAGTGCATATCTGCCGTTACTCATGACATTTTCTCTGTCCGTTGAATCTGCTGCTGGTACATGTGACCCAGAGTAGAAGTGTAATGTATAAATCGTATTATTTGCCGGGTCTACAACAGGGTTATCTGCTGCTAAATCTGGACGTTGACTCCAGTTCGGACTACCAACAATGACAAGGTTTTCATTTCCTTTATCGCGAAGCATCGCAATGATAGGTTCTGCATAGTTTTTAATTTCTAACCATCCTGCAGCATCATTTGTAACACCTTCACCGCCGTTATTATTGCTACTAGGTTCGTTAGCTACTTCATAGATAATGTTTTCGTTGTTTGGATACAAATCAGAAATTTCATCAAAGAATTCCAGTGCTCCACTGTATATTGCTTCGTTTGGATTACCTGGTGCATGTACATGCCAGTCCACAATCACATACATATCATTGGCGATGGCATGATCGATCCCATCAATAACTTCCTGTTTCACGCTAGAGTCTATCGCATACCCATCTTCACCTACATACATGGCAAGACGAACAACATTAGAACCCCAGTCATTTGCTAAAGCTGCAAATGCATTATCGTTAATTATCTGCGGAAACCATTGCAAGCCGTGTGTACTCATTCCTCGCAGCTGGATAGGGTCTCCATTCTTGTCTCCTAGCGTTTTTTGACCAGCATTATATGGATCATCAATAATTTTCAATGCGCCTGCTTCTGATGGTTTTTTAGCTGCATTTATAATCAGGTTATCGTAATCCGACTCTACTGCACCTACACTAGCAGGAAGCAATGATGTAATAAGTACTATTATTAAAAAAATAGAAAGGGAGCGTTTGACATACAATTTATTCATTAAATACCCTCCATTAATCATTCTCTGTTATCGGACATAACTGCAATTTTCAACGATTTAACCTAAGCCTCCTTTCAATCACTAGCGAAAATTCACAGCTGTAGTTTTCGATGAAATACGAAACTTTATTCGAAACTATCATAACAATCTACGAAACTTTCGTCAATATAATAGAGTGAGTTATGTCCTCGGTTATGTATAATAGGATAATAAAACGATAAGCGGTTGAAATAATTAGTAGATGAAATGTATAATTAGTATATTATTTTGTTCGATTGACCAACTTCATACGATTGATTTTAAGCCGTTCTCGGGCAAAAATTGTTGCGAAGACTGTAAATGGTTATTATAAATGAGGCAAAGTTATAGGTAACGAAAATAATTTTCGAACAATATAGTGAAAATTCATATAGTAGGAAGGCTGCATTATGAAAAAAACAATTAAAGATATAGCGGAGATGACAGGAGTTTCTATAAGCACGGTATCTAAAGTGATCAATGATTACCCAGATGTTGGTGAAAAAACCCGTGCGAAAATTTTAGCAGCAATGAACGAAATGGGATATCGTTCAAATCAAGTGAATAAAGTGAAAACAAAAACACAAATGCTTGCAGTGATTTACGGTTTTAAAGTTGATTTGAACCATCCTTTCTTTAGTGAAGTTATTAATTCATTCAGTAAACACATTGGGACATTTGGTTATGATTTATTGTTCTTCTCTAATAATGAACCAAATCAAGGTGATGTAGATGATTACCTTGAGAGATGTAAGAGAGCTCAAATTGACGGTTGCATTATTCTTGGAGGGGATCCCAACCAATCTTCGCTCTATGACCTTGATCATAGTGAGATTCCGTGTATCGGTGTCGATATCAAATTGACAGGGCCTAAATCCGGCTATTTAATGACGGATAATATAAATTTAGGGAAAAAAGTAGTCGAGCATTTTTATCTGAAGGGTCACCGAAAAATAGCCCATATCGGTGGGTTGCAAACTACGATTGTCGGTAGCGAAAGAACAACTGGTTTTTTGCAAGCGATGACAGAATTTGGGTTACAACTACAGGAAGGATGGGTTAAGCACGGGGATTTTACGGAACAAAGCGGCTATGAAGCAATGAAGTCTATTTTGAATTCGGAAAACGAGCAACCGACCGCATTGTTTTCCGCGTCCGATATTATGGCATTTGGTGCAATGGCGGCAATTAAGGAACATGGCTTACAGGTGCCAGAAGATATAGCGATCGTTGGATGTGATGATATCGAATTAAATAAGTACATGGCAAAGCCGCTATCTACGATGAAGCAGGACAAGCAAAAGATTGGACAGCTTGCCGCATACATGATTATTGATTTAATGAATAATGTCATGGGATCAAGCGCAGTTGTTGTCAATTCCGAGTTAATCGTTAGGCAATCAGGCTAAAAAGCGGGTAATCTAGCACTATACTTGTACTTTTAATCATATAGGGTAGTCGCCTGCATAAAAACTGCATTATCTTTATGGGTCCTCTACATTTTTTGGTTCTATCTGCTACTAAATCTGTATATAGATTATTAGTAGATAAACTAGAAAAGGAGGCCGCCGATGAACAATTGGAAAAACCGCCGAACTACTAATAGTTGGAAAAAACCTAGCATCATTATACTGATCAGTCTCACTAGCATCATTTTAGTAATTCCAACATTGATTGTTGTTCCATTCATTCAACAAGGTGGAGTTGAAAGGAATTCGGTAAATACAGAAGGGCAAGAAACCACAGTTGAAATTAAGCCAAGTGATTCCGCGCTTAAAGTTGATGTGTATCGAACAAAAACAGAGGAAATCGAATCTGTGCCCTTAGAAAATTATGTAGCGAGAGTAGTTGCCTCTGAAATGCCAGCAGAATTTGAAATTGAAGCACTGAAAGCACAAGCGCTCGCTGCACGAACATATATTGTCAATTATTTAACGTACAGTCCAGGTAAAGCAGAAGGTGGCGCAGACGTAAATGACACCGTTCAATATCAAGTATACAAAAGTGAAGAAGACCTTCATGCGCAATGGGGAACAGAATATAACTGGAGAATGAACAAAATCCAGCAAGCAGTCAAAGAAACGGTCGGAGAAATTGTAACCTACAAAGAAGAGCCGATCACGCCAGCGTTCTTTTCAACGAGTAATGGCTACACAGAAAACTCCGAGGATTATTGGCAAAATGAACTACCGTACCTTAGAAGTGTCGCAAGTCCGTGGGATGAAGAATCCCCAGAGTATTCCGATCAAATGATCTTTACTTTGGATGAAGTGGAAGCAAAGTTAGATATTTCTTTAACTAATGAATCAGCAACTGAATTCCCAATCGTACGCACAGAAAGTAATCGTGTTGAATCGATCACATTAGGTGGGAAAACATTTACAGGTAGGGAAATCAGAGAAGATCTAGGCTTACGTTCAAGCGATTTTACCGTAGAACAACGTCAAGAGCATCTAATTTTTAAAACCATAGGCTATGGTCATGGAATCGGTATGAGTCAATATGGTGCAAACGGAATGGCTAAAGAAGGAAAAACATATAAAGAAATCGTTTCCTACTACTATCAGGGAACTGCAGTAGCGAGCTTAACTGCAGTAGTCCCGCAACTTGCTGCGAATAATTAATGTATAGGGGAGACATATACGGCATTGGTCGTGTATGTCTTTTTAATTTGTAATAGGGTGTATGTTTGGAGGTGGTGAAAATCCTGAAGCAACGCGAAATCCGAGTATATGGTGAATTACGTGTCGCAAAGGAGAGGAAGCGACACGAAAACGGAGAGAGTGGTGAATTACGTGTCGCAAAGGAAAGGAAGCGACACGAAAACGGATTGTGCGGTGAATTACGTGTCGCAAAGGAGAGGAAGCGACACGAAAACGGATTGTGCGGTGAATTACGTGTCGCAAAGGAGAGGAAGCGACACGAAAACGGAGAGAGTGGTGAATTACGTGTCGCAAAGGAGAGGAAGCGACGCGAAAACGGAGAGAGTGGTGAATTACGTGTCGCAAAGGAGAGGAAGCGACACGAAAACGGAATGTGTGGTGAATTACGTGTCGCAAAGGAGAGGAAGCGACGCGAAAACGGAGAGAGTGGTGAATTACGTGCCGCAAAGGAGAGGAAGCGACGCGAAAACGGAGAGATGGTGAATTACGTGTCGCAAAGGAAAGGAAGCGACACGAAATCGGTGTATGTTTGGAATTAAGCGTTCCAAAGGATGCTGAAGCGACTCAAAAACAGCACAGGTTTGAAATTAAATGTCGTAAAGCGAGAGCAATGATCTGTATTAAAAGGGAACAGGATTTCACCGTAAGGCACCATTCTACCACCTTCATCCCGTGGCACTCCCGCCCCAGCTAAAACCTACAATAAATAAAAAACCCTCGATTTTATGCATAATTCTAGGCTTTTGTTAAAAAATAAATGGAAAATTTTTAAATTGATGTATATAAGTAGCTGTTTCTGATCAGAATGGTTGCTGAGGTGATGAGATATGAAAGAAGAAAACAACAACGTTTCAGAAAATACTTGGAAACGTATCTTTCGTAAAAAATGGTTTTTCCCAGCTGTATATCTAACGATCGCTGCGTTACTATTAAGTGGGGTGCTATGGTATCAAAATGTTGCGAACCAAGTACCAGAGGCAGATAATAGGTCGGAGACAGAAGATGAAATTTTAAGACCATCTAACGACCGTGATCAAGATGCTAGTCCGGTAATGGATCCGCAGGAAGTAGTTCAGATGCCAGTAAGGGAAGAAAGTCAGACAGAAATCGTAACAAAGTTCTACGATTATGAAGCTGACAGTGAAGATAAAGAAAAAGCACTAGTACTATTCGACAATACTTACTACCAAAGCGATGGAGTAGACATTGCACAAGCGAATGGTGAAAGCTTTGATGTTACCGCTGCACTTAGTGGTACAGTAACAGAAGTCAAAGAAGACCCAATCTTAGGGAATGTCGTTAAGATTGAGCATCAAGACAATGTAACTACTAATTACGCAAGCTTAGGTGAAGTACTTGTTGAACAAGGAGCAGAAGTGAAACAAGGTGACAAAATTGGTACTGCAGGCCAGAACTTATTTGGTCAAGATATCGGTACGCACGTTCACTTCCAAGTCCGCAAAGACGGTACAGCTGTAAACCCAGAATCGTTCTTTAATCAGCCGGTAAGCGCAGTAGCTTTACCACAAGTTGATGATGAAGGCGATGATAGCGATTCTGAGGAAGATGAAACCGAAGACGAAGACGATTCTAAGGAAGAAGATGCTTCAAGCACAAGTACAGAATCTTCTGCAGCAATGGCGAACGCATAATGTTAGATTGATGTATAACCCCTCGGCACATGCCCTGGGGTTTCTTTTTTACAAAACAAGAACTTATCTTACCGCGAACGCAACTTTCCGAAAGAACCAAAAATCAAACATCGACACTTCCGTACCTTCTTCTACCACATTCGCCATCACTCACCATACATTTTACGAAACACAACGAAATTTATCTGTAATTGTCGAACGATAATATCACGAAACTAGTTGAATTTTCCGATAAACATGAAATAATAGAAAACATATACAATTTCAAGAATAACCCCACGATCACACCCATCCGGTAATACTGGACAAGCTGTCCTAAACATCACTTCTTTTAAAACTTTCGACGTTATTAAATTTTTTGTCTAAGCACTACCAGAATAAAAGAATATGAAGAGGAGAGGAATGAAGATGCTGCAAAATATTTTATTGACGTGTTGGATTGCTTTTTGTTTATATGTGCAACCGGTTAACGAACCACTGCCAAATGATGCCCCAATTACTCCTATTGAAATACTTGAGACGCCAATCACTTACTTTTCTGACCCCGGATATGGTGATATCGGCTAGTTTCTAACATGTAAAAATCAAATTCTATTTTCCCGTCTTTAGCACATTGGCTTGGCAGAATTATCAAAATTATTCATATTCAAACAATATCAATAATAAACTGATACAAACCAAGCAATAAAGGGTCTGAGGTGAGAGTGTGAAGCTCTAAGCCAACTAGTGAACATAACAAAAATTCTTACCTATTTTCTCCTATAATTCAGCTACGATCTCCATCACCTTGTCTCATTTCACACCTTAGACAACCAACTCAGGGAGGCGAGTGGTGTGCATGACTACATCAAAGAGAGAACTATCAAGATTGGAAAGTACATCGTGGATTCAAGAAAGACGGTAAGGGTAATTGCAAAAGAATTTGGTGTTTCTAAAAGTACGGTACACAAGGATTTAACAGAACGACTACCAGAAATAAACCCCGAATTAGCCAATGAAGTCAAAATTATCCTCGATCATCACAAAGCGATCCGTCATCTGCGTGGTGGAGAAGCGACGAAAAGGAAATACAGACTAACATCCGCATCTGAACAACATGTCGAATCAATTGAACCAGTTGAACCTGTCAGTTAATACTAGAAGACCCTCCTTTATGCCTATGTTGTATAAGTAATCGATAAGTTGCCAAATTAAATAGGGAGCATGAAAGGTAAATGATGTTCTTGGGTGATTCTGTTAGCAGAGCTCTGCATGTGCAGGGCTTACGTTTTTATCTTGAGTCAATTTTATATAGCGATTTGCATTCGCATATAGTTTGGAAATGAATTAATCCAACTATATGCGAATGTGAATCGCTAAAAATCAATATGTTGCAATTGACTGTATTCTAGGCTGAAACACAAATGCAGAAATACCCATGAACATTAGGTAACTTTTGCATTTTAATCAAAAAAAGTGACTTTTTTTTACGTTTAACTAACGATATACCAAATTTTATGATAAAATACATGTTTAGAAGCATTGTGCTCTAATACTCGTGCAACGTGCAATTAAATTTGGCTGGGAGGATCAAATTCATGTTTTCTAGGGATATAGGCATAGACCTTGGTACAGCAAACGTATTAATACATGTAAAAGGCAAGGGTATCGTACTTAATGAGCCCTCGGTAGTAGCCATGGATCGTAACACTGGTAGAGTACTCGAAGTTGGAGAGGAAGCTCGCCGCATGGTAGGGCGTACGCCAGGAAACATTGAAGCTATTCGTCCATTAAAAGATGGCGTCATTGCGGATTTTGATGTTACAGAAGCAATGTTAAGATATTTTATTAATAAAATAAATGTACGTGGATTTCTTTCTAAGCCTCGCATGCTTATTTGTTGCCCCACAAATATTACCAAAGTAGAGCAAAAAGCGATTAAAGAAGCGGCAGAGAAATCTGGCGGCAAAAAGGTATATTTGGAAGAAGAGCCAAAAGTTGCTGCGATTGGTGCGGGTATGGACATTTATCAGCCAAGTGGTAACATGGTAATTGATATCGGTGGCGGAACTACAGATGTAGCCGTATTATCAATGGGTGATATTGTAACGGCACAATCGATTAAAATGGCCGGAGATAAATTTGATCAAGAATTACTGAACTATGTAAAAAGAAAGTACAAGCTTCTTATTGGCGAACGTACGGCAGAAGATATAAAGATGAATATAGCAACAGTCTTCTCTGGAGCAAGAGAAGAAGTAATGGATATTCGTGGAAGAGATATGGTGACTGGATTACCAAAAACGATTTCGATTAAATCATCAGAAGCTGGAGAAGCATTACGTGAAGCGGTTTCGCTTATTGTGCAAGCGGCTAAAGTGGTATTAGAACAAACACCACCTGAGCTTTCAGCTGATATTATTGACCGGGGTGTAATTTTAACTGGTGGTGGTGCACTATTGCACGGATTAGATCAACTGTTGGCAGAAGAGCTAAAAGTACCAGTTTTACTTGCAGATGAACCAATGAATTGTGTTGTTAAAGGAACCGGCATGATGCTGGAGAATATCGATAAAATAGAGAAAAGAAGTATAAGCTAAAACGGATTATTTTTTTCTATTTTGCGAATTTTGTAGAATATTAAATTCAAATATCTAAACGGGTCGAAACCGTTTAGAATTGATATGTAAGGAGTCATCAAGCTATGTCTACAATGCAAACCGAAAGCAATGAGTTGAACCAACCAACAAAGCGCCGTGAACAGAAGAAATTACAGAAACAGGAAAAAAAATTTGAAAAACGTATCCAAAAAGAAGCACAAGCTGAAGAAAACAGTAACGGTGCTGCTTCTCGACGTGATGAAAAAAAGATGGCAAAAAAGTATCGCCGTCGCATTATGCCTATTTGGTTACGTATCATCATTGTTTTTCTTCTTTGTTATGTGGCGTTAATGGCCGGATTAATGGTTGGTTTTGGAGTCATCGGTAGTGGTGAACCATTAGATGCGCTTGAGTTAAACACATGGACGCATATTAAAAATATTGTACTAGGAAATGCTAATTAAGTATCTAAAAAGAGGAGTTAATCACAACTGGTTAGACTCCTTTTTTGCGAAATTACATAATCAGTTCATATGAAAGGAGTATCACTATGCTTAATGTTAACCAGATAAAAGAAACAATTCCGCATCGTTATCCATTCCTTTTAGTTGATGAAATTGTAGAGTTTGAAGAGGGAAAACGAGTAGTAGGAAAAAAGAATGTGACCATAAATGAGCCGTTTTTTCAAGGCCACTTTCCGGATTATCCTGTAATGCCAGGTGTGTTAATTGTTGAAGCTTTAGCACAGGTTGGTGCTGTAGCTATGTTGAAAAAGGAAGAAAACAAAGGCAAAATTGGTTTCTTAGCGGGGATAGACAAGTGTCGATTCAAACGTCAAGTAGTACCTGGTGACCAGTTAAAGTTAGAAGTGGAAATTACTCGTCTGAAGGGCCCAATCGGAAAAGGGAAAGCAATCGCAACCGTAGATGGCGAATTAGCGTGTGAAGCAGAAATCATGTTTGCGATAAAATAAAATAAAGCGGTCCTTCCAGTTTATGGAGGGTCCGTTTTTATTTGGAAGGCTTTTTTCATGGAAATGCGGAACGCGGCACGGAACGAGGGGTCAGATCTCTCGTCCCACCCCACCTGCTTGCCCTGGAACGAGAGAACTGACCCCGCGTTTCCAGACCCCGCGTTTCACAATTAATTCCTGTATATTTTTATACTTATGTAGAATTCTATACACAACTGTTTTTACAATGTCTCCGTTATTGTAAAGCAGTTACAGCTCGGGGATCTTTAATAAATTGTTTTCAACGATGCAATGTTTAAAGGAAAATGGGGCATATTAAAGATGAAATAAATTTAGAAGGAGGAATTAGTAGTGATAAAAAATAAATTGTTATTTAAACTCGGTACTTCCGTTTTGGCATTGTCTTTAGTTGCGGCGTGTGCGGATGATGAAGAACAGAACCCACCACCGGAAGAAGATGCACCGGCTGAAGAAACGCCAGCAGAAGAAATTGAGGATGGTGCAGAAGAGCTTGGTGATGAAATGGATGATGCTACAGACGGTATGGATGACGCTGGTGAGAACGGCGGTACTACTGAAGATGGAGCTGGCAACGAAAACGGTGGTATGAATGGCGAGAATGGCGAAAATGGTACAACTGGCGATACGGGTGAGAACGCTGGTAATGGAGAAGATGGCGCTACACCTGAAGACGATAATGCTTTAGACATGGACGACGAAAATGTCGACGATACGAATGAAAACACAACAGATAAAGACAAAGATCAATAATCTCTGACTAGAAAGGGGCCTATGTGACCATGGGTTCCTTTCTTTTTAAGCAGAGCACGTGGGCATACACCTACATGCGGACTGCAAACCACTTAAAAAATAAGCTTTTCCAGGTCGCCTGTGCCGTCAATACAAGCAGTCATATGTTATCATAGTACTAACGAAACGAGGAGGTATGATGATAACGTGATCGAATATAACGAACTAAAGAAACTGTTACTTGATCATCAGCAAATGATAAATATGATTGACCCCAAATCATTGGCTATACAAGAATTTCTCCACACCCAATCCCGAAAACAAGCTGTTGATGACAATCATGTATTTACGTTTGTCTATCGTAACTATCACAACCTAACAACACCAAGTTTAACAGCTGAATTTGAAACGAAATATTTTCAATTGATGGAACAAGTGCGAAAAAGCAGCAAGGTTCCTAACATTACACAACTGACCTATAGCTTATATGTAATAAAAAACAGATACAATAATCCCAATATGCAATTTCCACTCGTCATCGACATGGTGCACACATTCTATCCACACTTTCCAACATTTAGTCAAGCAATAGTCCAGACTTTCAAATTTCCGACTACGTATCACTTAACTGGATTTTATAAAAAAATGGCACGGTCGATCGAACAATATCGGTATGTCCATGACACATATCAGCAATTACTTCAAGAGGACGTAATTCAACCGTTATTTAAAAAGTTTGATGAACAGTTCCCGAACAATAATTTTGGAAAGGTTAAAAAGCTGGATCTTATTGTAAATCAATTAGGTGAAATCAAATAGATTCTAGGGTTTGAGGCTGGTCTTTGATTTAGTCTTCATTTATTGTCAGCCTCACTCCTATTTGATATAGTGAAAACTGTATTGACTGACTGGTCAGTACATGAAAAATATGAAACGAAATGTAATAACGACTCGTACATAGTAAGGATGAAAATAGATGAATGAAAAAAAACGGAAAATTATCGAAACCAGTATAAAGCTGTTCGCAGAAAAAGGTTTTCATGTTACATCTATTCAAGAAATTGCCGATCAGAGTAACGTCTCAAAAGGTGCCTTTTATTTATACTTTGATTCAAAAGAAGCATTAGTGCTAGCGATTTTTGATTACTATTTTCAGCAAATAATGGAAAAAATGCAAGTAATTGATGCGCGTGATCTGGAACCGATGGAAAAACTAAAGCAACATATTGCCTTTTTTTTAAATATGATATCGGAACACAAAGAATACATTATCATGCACATAAGGGATAATCTACAACTAGGGAAAAATCTTGATGAATTTATGGTGCGCATGAACAAGCACTTTTTCAATTGGATGCGTGAAACATTTGTAGACATATACGGAGAAAAGATTACTCCTTATATCGTCGATGCAGCAATCCAGTTAGATGGCTTGATGCAAGGATATTTTAAATGGTTAGCAATGCATGATCTTGACATTGATTGCAACGAGACGGCAGGCTTTATCGTACGCCGATTCGATAACTGTGTTCAAGGTATGTTAAATGACGAAGCAAAACCACAAATAACAATGGACCAGTTGCAATATTCATTAGTTTCACCGAGTCAACAGGCATCCATTAGTGAACAGGTACAATTGATCGTCGAGACGATGCTGGAGAAGTTACATAAACAACCAATGATAGATAACAAAAAAAGACAGGAGCTGCAAGAAGCTGCTGCTGTTATTAATGATGAAATCAACAATCGCCAGCCAAAAATGATCGTCATTCAAGCGATGTTGACACCTTTCCAAACGGTGCCGGCCTTGAAAGAGGATTGCAAACAAATAGCTGAAATCTGTGATATAAGATTATTTTTACAGGATTAGAGAGGGGACAAAAAAGAGATGAAAAAAATCGCAATATTATTTATCGGACTAGTATTACTCGTATTAGTAGCTTGTACAGAAGAGGATACAAATACGGAAGAAACAGAGAAAGTAGTTACACCTGTTGAAGTAGCAGAAGTGACACAAGGTGATCTCGTTTTAGAAAAAAGATTTTATGGAAGCATTCAACCTGAATCGACGACACCAGTGGTCTCTCCTTTTGCAGGCGAAGTAGATACAGTAGAAGTCGAAAAAGGTGATCAAGTTGAAGAAGAAGACGTATTGGCGGAAATTACCCGTGCGGACGGACGTGGGACGATTGAAGTAGAAGCTGCTGATGCAGGTGAGATAACGATGCTACAAGCAGAGGAAGGCTCGATGGTTTCGAATACGGAGCCATTCGCTACGATTGTGAACCTTGATACGTTAACAATCATGGTCGGTGTAACAGGAAATAATTTTTCTCTATTTGAAAATGGCGAAGAAGCGACCATTACGGTGGCTGCGGTTGACGAAGAAATAACTACAAATATCGGTTATGTTTCACCAGTACCAAACGAACAAGGTTTATATACGGTGGAATTGACGATTGATAATCCGAATAAAAAGATCAAGCCAGGTATGATCGCCGTTGTTAGTGTTCCAGAAAAAAGAGTGGAGCAAACGCTAATCATCCCAACGTCTGCGTTAGTGGAACAAAATGCTGAAACATATGTGTACATTATTGAAGATAATAAAGCTGTTAAAAAGACAGTAACGGTAACAGAAGCACAATCAGACGTTACGGCGGTTGAAGGTGATCTAGATGCTGGTGAGGAAGTTGTCACAAGTGGACAACTGACACTAGCGGATGGTAATCAGGTAACAATCATGAAGGAGGATCAATAATCGTGAAGCTCGTAGAAACTTCAGTCAAACGTCCCGTAGGCGTAATCATGGTCGTACTCGCGATCCTAGCCTTAGGATTTATTTCGCTTCGGAGCTTGAACGTGGATTTGTTCCCGGAAATTGAGTTACCGATCGCCGTTGTCGCTACTTCTTATCCGGATGCGGCACCACAAGAGGTGGAAAAGCAAGTAAGTAAACCGATCGAGTCTGCTTTAAGCTCGATTGAAGGCGTACAAACAATTCAGTCCCAATCACAATCAGGATCTTCACTCGTGATATTGATGTTTAATACAGGGGTGAATTTAGATAATGCACTGTTAGAAGTGAGGGAAAGTGTCGACAGGGTAAAAGGCTTACTACCAGAGAGTGTAGGCGATCCTAGTGTGCTTCGCTTTAATCCCAATCAATTGCCGATCATGTGGGTTGGTTTAACAGGCGATGACGCTGTTCAGATGCAGCAAATTGCAGAAGACCAAGTTGTCCCTTATTTTGAACGTCAAGAAGGCGTCGCATCGGTTTCGATTGAAGGTGGCCAGGAGCGGGTAATCGAATTAGAGCTGAATCGTTCCGCGTTAGCGCAATACGGACTAAGCTCGCAACAGGTTATGCAAGCGTTAGGTGGTGCGAACAGTTCTGGTTCAGCTGGTGTCATCGAAAAGGGTGACAAAGAACTACAAATTCGTATCAATGGTGATTTCAGTTCTGTTGATGACATACGCGAGACTATCGTGCAAACGCCGCAGGGTGCGCAAATTCATATAGAAGATATTGCAACAATCAATGATACCTTCCAGAAAACATCTGGAACGGCGCTCGTCAATGGCGATCCGTCCGTTGTTTTATCGATTATAAAGAAATCGGATGGTAATACGGTCGAGGTTTCCAACAATGTGCTGGCAGCCATCGACGATTTACAGTCAGACCTACCAGCAGACACAGATTTAGAAGTGGTTGTTGATACGTCTACTTATATTAAACAATCAATCGCAGCCGTTGTGCAAAATATGATCATCGGTGGAATCATAGCAGTATTAATTCTACTCTTGTTCTTAAAAAGCATTCGTGCAACGATTGTTGTCGGTCTATCGATTCCGATTGCAATTATAGCCACATTTACACTGATGTACTTTACTGGTGAAACACTAAACATGCTTACGATGGGTGGACTCGCGCTCGGAATCGGGATGATGGTCGACAGTTCGATCGTCATTTTAGAAAATATCGTCTCCTATCGACAGCAAGGCTACAGTTTAACAGAAGCGGCCAAAAAAGGTGCCTCTGAGCTCGCGCCAGCTGTTATAGCGTCAACGACAACAACATTGGTTGTATTCCTGCCAATTGTATATGTAGAAGGGATTGCGTCGGATATCTTTACGCCGCTCGCATTAACCGTGTCGTTTTCCTTAATTGCGTCACTTGTCGTGTCAATTACGTTAATTCCAATGCTATCATCCAAACTATTATCTAAAGCGATGGAAGACAACGGCCGCAGATATTGGTTTGACACGTTTTTAAATAAAGTGAATAAAGGCTATAAAAGGATGCTTCGCAGTGTACTTAAACGTCGCAAAACAACGATATTTGGTACGCTCGTCATTATCGTAGCAAGCTTAGCCTTGATCCCGTTAATCGGAACAGAATATATTCCACAAGGTGACCAAGGGCAAGTTTCTATTTCGGTGGAAACACCACTAGGCACAGATGAACAAACAACAACAGCGATTGCAACCGAAGTAAGTGAAAAGTTAGAAGCATATAATGATGTTATTGATGTTAGCTATGTAACCATTGGTGGCAGTGGTGGCGGAATGGTTGGCGGCGGCTCATCGAATCAAGCGGACTATACGATCCAATTGGTTCCAAAAGGTGAACGTGACCAGACTACCGAAGCAATCACACAAGAAATAAATGATGACCTCGCATCAATCGTTGGCGCGGAGATTACCGTTTCAGAAGCTGGCGCTGGCCTTGGCGGTGGAGATCCGATCCAGATTCAACTGCGTGGACCAGAGCATCAAGTATTAACGGAGCTTGCCGACCAAGTCGTTGCAACGATATCTAACGTAGATGGGGTATTCAACCCACAAACGTCTGTATCTGAGACAAGACCAGAACTTAACGTGGAAGTAGACCGCGAGCAAGCAGCGCAATATGGATTAACGTATCAAACTGTCATGAGTCAAGTGCAAATGGGCTTCACTGGCCAAACGGTTATGCAATATCGCGAAGACGGCGATGATATAAACGTGACAATGATGTATCCAGAAGACGAACGAAGCACGATTAACGATTTAGAAAACATGATGCTACAAACACCAACTGGTACGATGATTTCCTTATCATCGGTTGCTGATTTAACACAAGTACAAGGACCAGCATCCTTATCAAGAGAAAATCAACGTAACCAGGTGAACGTATCAACCGATATCGCTGATCGCGACTTAGGAAGCGTTAGTGCTGATGTGAATGAAGTAATGGAAGAAATGCAGGCAACCTTCCCAGAAGGCTATACGTATACCGTTGGTGGAGAAGCAGAAGATATGGCCGAATCGTTTACAGATCTAGCTTATGCGCTTGTGTTATCGATCTTCCTTGTCTATGCGGTTATGGCGATCCAATTTGAGAACTTCTTATTCCCGTTAGTGATCATGTTCTCCATGCCAGCAACAGTTGTAGGCGTGCTCGGAGGATTGTTCATCACAGGCATACCGATAAGCATCACCGCCTTTATTGGGATCATAATGCTCGCCGGGATTGTTGTAAACAACGCAATCGTCCTCGTCGACTATATCAACATCTTAAGGCGCCGCGGGATGGATCGTTATGAAGCAATTCTAGAAGCGGGCGTAAGCAGAATGCGACCAATCTTAATGACAACATTAACAACGATACTAGCCATGGTGCCATTAGGCCTCGGAATCGGTGAAGGAGCAGAAACACAGCAGCCATTAGCAGTTACCGTTATCTTTGGTCTAGCAGTTTCCAGCTTATTTACACTGTTACTGATTCCGGTTGTATATACGTTATTTGATGATCTGTCTGAGAAGATTAAAGGATTGGTTGGTAGGAAGAAAGGGAAGGTTGAGGAGATGTAGGGTCGAAAGCGGAAAGCGCCTTACGGACCACGGCATGCCTCTGAAAAAATGCGGTTTATAGACCGGGAAAAAGGAGCACTGCCGCTTTTTAGGCAGTGCTCCTTTTATGTATAAGGACTAAAACATATTACCGGAAAGATTCCCAACCAAATACCCAATGAAATAAAAAATTACTATAATAGCGATAATTACCAGTGCAAACCCAACTGGGCCTGATTTTTTAAGTGTAGTGAAGAGTTGTTTAAATTTACCAGAGTTCAAAAAAATCCTCCTTTCTAGCGGTGGCAATAGCTATATATAGTAGAGAGACAAGCATATGCCAAGCTTAGTGTCTAACATTAGTAACGTCTATTTATATATTTTTAAAATTTGGCAGGATTTGCGTATTATAAGTTCACTTTTATGTCAAATATTAAAAGGGACAAGTAATTTTAAGTGGGAGTTTATTTTATGTATTTTACAGAGCAAGTTATCATTGCATTTATTATATCATTATTAGCCACATGGTTGTTCACATATCCAGTGAAATGGCTCGCGAGAAAAATTGGGGCGATGGATCAACCGGATCATCGTAAAATTCATACAGTCGTCACGCCGCGGCTTGGTGGATTAGCGATATTCCTAGGTGTCAGCCTAGGACTACTATATTTACGACCGAGTGACGATCATTATGCTGCTATTTGCGTTGGTGCACTCATCATTGTTGTGACAGGCATATTAGATGATAAGTTCCAGCTCCGTCCAATCGTGAAGCTTGGTGGCCAATTATTAGCTGCAGGAACAGTCATATACTCGGGCCTTATCGTCGAAAGGATCACGATTCCATTTATCGGACTAGTCGAATTAAATAATTTGAGCATCGTAGTAACAGTCCTATGGGTAGTCGGTGTCACGAATGCAATCAACCTAATCGATGGATTAGATGGACTAGCATCCGGCGTTTCCACAATCGCTTTAACGAGTATTTTGATTATGGCCGTAATGGACGCGAAAATTGTTGTTTTCTATTTGTGTGTTGTACTGATCGCAAGTAATATCGGCTTTTTATTTCATAACTTTTATCCCGCAAAAATATATATGGGCGACACGGGTTCAATGTTTCTAGGCTATTCTATTTCAGTAGTTGCGCTGCTTGGACTGTTTAAGAATGTTACATTAATTAGCTTAATCATTCCGGTTATTGTGCTTGCGGTGCCTATCTTTGATACGTTATTTGCGATTATTAGGCGCTTAATCAATGGGGAGAACATAATGATGCCAGATAAGAAGCACTTGCATTACCAATTGTTATCGGCGGGGTTTAGTCATAGGGCAACGGTGTTGATTATTTATGGATTTAGTGCTGTTTTTGGGATATTGGCTATTGTGTTTTCAAATGCATCGCTTGGACTTACCTTAGTAGTTGCAGTTATATTTTTGTTGATGTTGCAGATAATTGCAGAGATAGTCGGAGTTGTTGGGAAGAAGCCTATAATAGCAACTATAAAAAGAATGTTCAATAAAGAAAGAGAAATAACTCGGTAATGGTTCCTTTTAATGGTAATTTTAATAATCTATATTGACACAGTATATCTTTTCGGGGAAAATAAGTTTATATTCAAAGAATCGACAAAATTTTATCATATAAACTGGGGGAAATCATGGGTTCTATGCTTTCAACAAAAATATCGCCAAATATTGAACTGTTCTTTATAACTTACATATTAATACAACCAGTTTTAGATGTGTTTGCATACCTGAATTTACCAATATCTGAACTTTTCAGGATGTTAGCAATGGTAATTGGATTATTGTACATCTTATTATTACCAAATAAAAAATTACGGTCTTATGTTTCAATTTATTTAGGGCTATTAGTAGTATTTCTTGGTATTCATTTTATTATCAACCTCATGGTTAAAGAGCCGTTCTTATTTTCCTCAGAAGTAATTTATATAATTAAAACAGCCTATTTTATTGAGATGTTAATTGTTTATATCTTACTTATTCAATCAATGAGTAAAAGATTAAATTGGCAATATATAATACAAAGAAATGTGTTTATTAGTATGTCTATTATTGGAATAGTAATGGTTCTTGCTACTTTAACGGGTACAGGTCAAAAAAGTTATGATTCACTTGCCAAATCAGGACATAGTGGATGGTTTTTTTCAGGAAATGACTTGAGTGCTATATTAGCAATGGGAATCGGGTTTATGATACTATATATGCTTAGAAAAGAGCAGTTAACTAAAAAGCTTATCCTGCTCCCATTCATAATGATCACGCTGTGGGCAACAATGATGATAGGTACTAAAGTAAGTTTTGGCGGTGCGTTTATTGCCTTGACTATTGCATTAATTGTCTCCATAATAGCTGTCTTTATTGACAAGAAAAAAAACCTTCTAAATATAGCTATAATATTACCATTATTAACTATGGTACTTTTATTAATGCCTATTACACCAATAGGTCAAAATCTAAACCTCACTTTTGACACAATAAATAGCTTGGATGAACGGACACCGGAAGTAAATGAAGAAGATGATGAGCCAAATAACGAAGAATATGATTCGATTAATGAGGATGACCAATATAACAATGATGAAACAGATACCGTTAATGATGACAAAACATCAGTTATATTGAGCGGACGAAGCAATTTCGTTTCTAATCTAAAACATCAGTATCAAATCGCTCCAACAACTCAAAAAGTTTTTGGTATGGGTTTAGGGGGTAATTATAAGACTGAACCCAAAAGTGCAGAAATGGATTTGTTTGATTGGTTTTTCAGTTTTGGAATAATCGGCTTCATTTTATTGATGCTTCCATTAATTATTATTGGCTACTTGATCTTAAGAAATATAGTATTATCCATTATACGTCGTTCATTTGATATAAACATCTTAATAATTGGAATAGCTGTATGTCTTGGTTTAGGTACTTCTATTATAGCGGGACATGTTTTTTCCTCACCAGCTTCAAGTATATACTTAGCTATAGCAATAGGTTATTTATATGCGATTTCAGCTAGATATGGGAAAAAGTACGTTGTCTAAATAATAATTATAGGTTTATTTCAGTTGAAATAAGCCTATAATTATTGTAAGAAAATTCATAAAGTCTAACTTAATCTGGGGAGTCGACGAAGATGAAACAGAAAAAAATATTATTAATTTCCTCTATAGGGGGGCACTTAACACAGTTGTTGCAATTAGAAGAATTATTTAAAGAATATCAATACCACATTGTCACTGAAAAGTCAGAGGTGACAAGGCAATTGGTCCATAAATATCCCATATCTTTTCTTATGTATGGTTCTAGAACCTATCCGGTATCATATCCGTTTAAGTTTTCTTTTAATATAGTAAAATCTTTGTTTATATTCCTAAAACATCGACCTGATGTAGTAATAACAACTGGGGCACATACTGCTGTACCGATTTGTTATATTGCAAAGCTGTTTAGGAAAAAAGTTGTTTACATCGAAAGCTTTGCTAAATCACAAAGCCCAAATCTATCCGGTAAGTTAATCTATCCTATTGCAGATCTTTTTATTGTTCAATGGGAATCTATGAAGAAATATTATCCGAAAGCTGTATATGGGGGGTCAATCTATTGATTTTTGTTGTATTAGGTACTTTTGAGCTCCCGTTTACAAGGTTGTTAGATGAAGTGAATAGATTAAAAGAAAAAGGTGTAATTAAAGAAGATATAGTTGTTCAAAATGGACATACGGCATACAGATCAGAAAATATGGATTTAAAACCATTTGTAAGCTATGAAGAAATGGATAAACTGTTCGAGACTGCGAGGCTAGTTATTACGCACGCTGGGACGGGATCAGTGATAACGGCATTAAGAAAACATAAGAAAGTAATCGCAGTTGCCCGTCTGGAGAAATATGGAGAACATAATGATGATCATCAATTACAATTAGTGGATGTGTTAGCGAAAGAAGGACATATATTGAGATGGGATGATGGAGAAAAATTAGAATATATTATTAAACAAGTGGAATCCTTTGAGCCTGTTCCATTTAAAGGAAATAAACAAAAAATGATTGGCATATTAAGAAATTTTATTGATAAATTAGAATGATTTCCTGATTTAACACAATGTCTAATTTTTTGTAAATCCATAATTTTTATAATGAAATTAAAATATTAATGTGCTATATTAGTATCAATGTGAAAAAATTAACTAAGCTAACTAGCTAATTGAAACTTTTATTAAAACAAATTCGTCTATATATAAGATTAATAAAATGACTATAAGATTGCTAGGGTTCTAGGTCTAGGAGGATAAATATGATATATATTGCGTTAGCACTTTGTTTTGTCATGTCAGTATTTCTTACACCACTAGTCAAAAAATTAGCAATACAAATTGGTGCTGTAGATAAGCCAAACTATAGAAAAGTTCATACAAAACTTATGCCTCGCTTGGGTGGTCTAGCAATTTATGTAAGTTTTATGGTGGGAATTCTTTTTTTTCAACCCATGGCAGCATCTTATTATTGGCCAATATTAATTGGTGCAACAATAATAACAGCTACGGGTATACTTGATGACATTTTTGAGCTATCAGCAAAGATTAAGTTATTGTTGCAGATAGTAGCAACTAGTGTTGTAGTTTTAAATGGTGTGGTAATAGAATTTATTAACTTACCATTTGGAAATACATTGGAATTTGGTTATATGAGTATTCCCATCACAATTCTATGGATTGTTGGTATAACAAATGCTATTAATCTTATTGATGGATTAGATGGTTTAGCAGCAGGGGTTTCCTCTATTGCGTTACTAACTATCTCGGGATTGGCGATCTCTATGGGTGATACGTTTGTAGCAGTGATGGGATTTATCCTTCTGGGGAGTACATTAGGATTTCTGTTGTACAATTTTCATCCGGCTAAGATTTTTATGGGAGATACAGGTGCGTTATTTCTCGGATATATGATTGGTGTAATCTCCGTATTAGGATTTAAAGAAATTACTGTATTCTCTTTAATTGTCCCAATTACAATCTTAGGTGTGCCAATATTAGATACAACGTTCGCGATTATTCGTCGTATTATCCAAAGGAAGCCATTGTCAGCACCAGACAAATTTCATTTGCATCACTGTCTTATAAACTTAGGCTATAGCCATAGACACTCAGTAATTTTAATATATAGTATCAGTGCACTGTTCAGTATCGCCGCAATCATCTTTACGCGCTCAACCATTTGGGGCTCAACTATTACATTTTTTGCGCTTATAATTCTTGTGGAGATTATCGTTGAACTTACTGGATTAATAGGCAAAAGTTATAAACCGTTGTTAAACTTGTTTCAGGCTAATAGATTAAGAAAATGATAGAATAAACAGGAAAAGGTGTATTGGAACTCACATTCCAATACACCTTTTTTAAAAGTCTCGAAAGTCATCAAATGAGAAGCTTGAGGATAACTTTAATCAGGTGTAGTCACTTTAGCCACGGTCAGCATGCCTACCCTCATCTATTATCCAAGGTGTAAAGTTCTTTGTTTAGTGTGTCTGTCATGAGATAAAAGAAGTTATATTTGGTGTTGTAAGGGATTATGATTTAATAGATGGTGGAGATCCAAGTTTCCCTCCTCTGGTTATTGCATTCAATTTGTCCGACCTTTACAGTTCTTTTTACCAATGTTTGCGGAGAAGTTTACCATACTTTGCGGGACTGTTTACCGTTAATCCCCTCACTTGATTATAATACTATCTTAACCACAGCTTTAGCTGCTTGCCCTTGACTGTCGTGCCACTTCTTAGTGATCGCTGGAAGGGGACGGACGGGGCCCCGCCAGCGGAACTTAGAAGTGATTGTCCGTGGTGCGCTACTGATGCGGATGGAGCCCTAAAGGCTAGTTTTTTGCCATCCGCCATCAAAACCACTACCACGGACACAACAAAGTCAAGGGTGGTGGGAGTGGTTATCAAGTACACTGGTTCTCACTTGGTAATGAGGGTTCAAATTGGTAAGTTCTTCCGCAAACACTGGTATATTCCTCCGCAAAGTGTGGTAAGAAGAACCGCACAACTGGTAAAAACCCTCCGCAATACTCACCCTCCTCAGTTTACTGGTAAAGAATGTGGGGGATAAATTTACCCGGAATATTATAAAGGGATATATGGCCATGAATATTAAATATCAGATGTTCTCTTACTTAAAAAGGACTAGGCAGTGTTTGTCTGGTGAATCTAGTTATATTGTATCTAGATTCATTTCAAATAAAAAAAGGACTGTCTAAATTGAGTAGACAGTCCTTTCTGTTTATTTATATACCGGTATATCAAATATTAAGGTATAGCTGTCAAAAGACTCGTACAGGTTCTTTATACTTTGTGTTTGCTTCACTGCCCATCCAATATCAGTTGCATATTGATTAGTTCCAGGATTTGCAGGATTCCATTTCATCTTATATAAAGTGTTTTTACCATTGTTTACATATCTATCGGCAATAAACTTTGCTCCACCTACAATGGCCGCTTCTTTAGAAAACCATCCTTGATTGTAAGCATATTCGGAACCACATGAATTTGCACAATTATCATTTGCACCTATTCCATACATATTATAGACTACTTTAGGTTCTACAGCTTTACCGGCAACCTCTGATACAAGAATTCCTGTTGCTAAAGCAGATGTTCCATAACCTGTTTCTAAATTAGCGTGCGAGATTAAATACAATTCATTAATTCCATATTGTTTACCTGAATCGATAAACGTTTGACCAAATCCAGTTAATCCATTCCTCAATACTTTATCATTAATATCTCTAGCACTAATATTAGTACTCTTGGAAAGATCTAAGAATTGATAATAGTATACAGAGTCTTTACTAAAAGAGTTCGGATTCATGTAATATGATGTATCTTCTCTTGTCGCAATCATCCAAGTATTAATTCGATACCAATCATCATGAGTTGAGTAGATAACAATATTCTCTTTGGTGATATTTTCGTGTAAGTATCCCACAATCGAATATTCTTGACTTGGACCACTTCGAACATGCCAATTTCCACCGTCTACTACCCATCTGCCATTCACTTGCTTGAGGGCATCTTTATATACATACATTGGTTGATAATTGGACCTTGGATAACTGGAAACCTGCCTATTCAAAGCATCCTCAAATGTAATATTATAATTCGTGTATTGATATACATTTTGAGGAGATTTATAAAAGTTAACCATTAATTTTGCTGTACCATAACTCTCAAAATATTCTACAGTAATTGTATGCAATCCTTTTTTCAACTCAACAGTCGCATTGCGTTCATCATCTTTTGCGACCCAGTCATTTATAACTAGATCTCCATCGATGTAAACGCGGACACCGTCGTCTGCGTCTACGTCAAGATTATAATATCCATCAACAGTTGCATTGACTAATTTTTGAAATCTACCAGAAATATAATCAGATGGTAGACTTGGATGCGGTGAATCCTCTACCCAATTATTGTTAAGTTCAGGTATAGGTGTTAACGAATTTGTTCCACCAACAAGAATCGAGAGACCTTCAAGATTTGTATTATTAAACCACTCACCGATCCAACTATCTTGAGTCAAAGCATAAGGCTCAAGGTCAAAATGCAATTTACTGTTACCTGTATTATCGTAATACTGAACCTCTATCCAGTGGATATTAGATCCATCACTATTATCCTCAATCTGTAAGCGAATATTATCTTCTCGATAACTACTTGGGGTGAAACGATCTATAACAACCTCTCCATCTACCAATACGCGAACGCCATCGTCAGCACGTGCGCGTAGAATGTAATCGCCCGCAGTTATTCGCTTTGCAGTTACATATCTTGCTGAAAAGTTATTTGAGTTAATGCCTTCCATTGGGCTATTAGTACCGTAATCCTCGTCTATGCTTCCATTTATAATAGAAGAATCGATAACTTTTGAATTCTCCGGTGCACCTGATAGATTAGTATTATTATAATAGTATGCTATCCAATCCCCAAATGGAGCTAGGTTAGAAAAGATAGAAGCATCACCAGTATTCTCAACAAACTGTGTTTCTACCTTATGCTTCCCAGATAGTCTACCTATAATTGCTCTATCCATTTGACCATTTTCAGAGCTTGTCAATCGGTCTATCTTTTTATCCCCATCGACCTTTACTTGAATGCCATCGTTTGAATGGGTTTGAAGAAAATATTCTTTATCTTGGAAATTCCTTGACTGGTCAAATAGAGCAGTGAAGTTATCGGATGAAATAGAAGGTAATGGACTTCCTTGCTTCCAATTGTGACTAATAGATTCAGCTTTCTCAAAGTAATCAAAGTTAGTTAAACCAATTGAGAAATCTAAACTAGCGTTACCTGCTTTTTCGAAATACTCTACTGTAACGATATGTTCACCTTTGTCTAATTGCACATAGCTTGATTGTTCATATGCACCTGGATACCAAGCATCGATGACGAGTTCATCATCTATAAATACTCTTACGCCGTCATCAGCAAAAGTATTAATTTTATAAACACCAGTGTGTTGAATTTGATATTTCTTTTGATATCTTGCTGAAAAATCATCACCTGGCAAAGATGGATGTGGGGAATTTGATCCCCAATCAAAATTTAATTCGTTAATTTTATCGGGTGAATTATTTCCACCTATATAAAGTGGCGTACCTTGGAGTGAATTGTTTGCAAATATTTCTCCAACCCAACTATCGTTTGGTACTTCGAACTTTTCGAAGCCAAAGTTCAGATGGCTTTCACCAGTTGTATTCTTTGATTGTACTTCTAACCAATGGATATTAGAGCCATCTAGATTATTAATAGAAACCTTAACGGTGTTCTCTTGATTACCGAAATCAGAGCTGTAATCAGCAACTACAGTACCATCCAAAATAACCTTTATGTCTTCATCAGCAGTTGTACGGATAATATAATCTCCAGCCTCAAGACGTTTTGCAGTTACATAACTTGCAGAAAACTGATCTGCATTTACTTTTTCTATCGGGCTGTTTTCATAATTCTGTGTTAAAGTTCCGTCCGGATTTTCCGTAACAATTTTCGCATTAACCGGATTACCGGACAAATCGGTATTGTTGTAGAAGTATGTTAACCATTTTCCAAATGGTACGATGTCTGAATATACAGCAGCATCACCTGTGTTTTCGTAATACTCAGTGGTAACGCTATGGTTTCCAGAAAGCGGACCTAAAATTGCACGGTTCACACCTCTATTGTTAGACCACCTATTTATTCTTAATTGACCATCAACATTAACTCGAATACCGTCATCAGCAAATGTTTGTAGAAAGTACTCTTGACCATCAAAGTCTCTAGACTGATCAAATAAAGCATGGAAGTGATCAACTGGAAAACCAGTTTGTGGATTTGATTTCCCCCAGTTATAACGAATAGACTCTTTTGTTTCATTAAAAACAGGGTACTCATTCAAACGTAAAGCCGCATCACCTTCGTTATCGAAGTATTCTACACGAAGCGTGTGTTGTCCAGCTTCTAGGTATCGTTTCGTAGATCCCTTTGATGTGTAAGAACCGTTTTTCCATGAATCAATGATCAACTCATCGTCTAGATAAACTCGCACTCCATCATCTGAAAGTACTTCAAAATGTCTATACGACCCAGATGAAGTGGAAAAAACTTTCTTGAAAGAAGCAGAGAATTCATTTGCAGGAATCGATACGTGAGGGGATGCTGATCCCCAATCATAATTAAGTTCACTCGTTCCTTCAACTAAAACTGGTATACCTTTTAATTCCTTATTACTAAACAATTCACCAGTCCATACATTTTTAGGAGTTGAATATTCCTCAATATCTAGTTTAAGCTTACTGTCTCCTGTATTATCAAAATATTGAACTTCAATCCAATGTATGTCTGATCCGTTAATATTTTCTAAATTGACTTTAGCGGTATCCTCTCGGTAACTACTTGGGCTAAAGCGATCTATAATTAATTCACCATCAATCAACACTCTAACTCCGTCATCAGCACTAGCAGTGATTTTGTATTCTCCAGCCTCAATCCGTTTAGCAGTAGTATAGCTTGCAGAGAAAAAGTCTTTATTCACATTAGACATGGGAGAAGCTTGGCCAATATTTTGAACAAGATTACCGTTGCTGTTGGCAATAATTGTTTTAGCGTTGATAGGGTTCCCTTTTAACTCCTTATTATTGAAATAATAAGCTACCCAATCTCCTAGTCTAGCAATATCCGAAAATAGAGCAGCGTCACCAGCATTTTCGTAATATTCTGTTGTAACGCTATGATTACCTGATAAAGTTCCTAGTAAGGCACGATCAATAGATCGAGAGTCAGTCCACTTATCAATAATTCTTGCACCATCAACGCTAACCCGGACGCGATCATCAGAAAATGTTTGTACAAAATACTCTCCTTCATTAAAAGATTGAGACTGATTAAATAAACCATAGAAACGGTCTGCAGTTAGATGCTCTGCAGGTGCCTTATTTCCCCAATTATAATGAATGGATTTTTCTGATTCCATCAGAACTGGTTCTACAATTTTGAGGGCTGCAGATCCAGTGTTGTCAAAATACTCTACCCTTAATGTATGGGTACCAGCTTTAACAAGACGAGTTATGTCACCCTTTTTTGCATAGGATCCATTCTTCCAAGAGTCTATTATGACTGTATCATCTAGGTAGACCTTTACACCATCATCGGCAAATGCTTGGAAATTCAATTCAGCATCCGATTCGATAGTGAATTTCTTTTTAAATACAGCTGAAAATCTATCAGTAGGAATGGATGCCACAGGTGCTTTTGTTCCCCAGTTATAGTTAAGTTGATTTAATTTCTGTAGAGCATTTGACCCACCTACAACTTTAGCATTTCCTTGCATATTAGTATTGGGATAAAATTCACCAATCCAACTTCCATTAGGAATGGAATAGGGTTCAAAGCTGATAGCTAACTTACTATTACCTGTTTGCTCTAAATACTGAACTTCAATCCAGTGAATATTAGAATTATCTTTGTCTTCTATACGGACTCTTGCAGCATCTTCACGATAACTACTAGGTGTAAAACGATCCACGACTACTTCACCATCTACCAAAACACGAATTCCGTCATCTGCTCGCGCGCGAATAATATAATCACCTGCCGGAATACGTTTAGCGGTAACAAACCTTGCTGAAAAGTAATCAGTATTTATATTTTTCATAGGGCTGTTATAACCAAAATCTTGAACAAGATTTCCATCACTACTCGCTTCTATTATTTCAGCATTTACAGGGCTTAAAGATAGATTAGTATTATTATAGTAATAAGCGATCCAATCTCCTAAAGGTGCAATGTCTGAGAATAAAGCAGCATCACCACTGTTTTCATAGTACTCAGTTTCTATTTTTGTTTCGCCACTTAATGTTCCAAGAATAGCACGATTCATTTCTCTAGCATTAGACCAACGGTTAATCTTGACGACATCATTTACAGTAAGACGAACACGATCGTCAGAAAAAGTTTGTGCAAAATATTCCTTATTATCGAGTGTTTGTGACTGGTCAAAAACACCATAGAAGTAGTCCTCAGATATACCAGCCTTCGGATTGTTTTTACCCCAATTATAGTGGACTTGAGTATTTGTCTCTTTAAAGACAGGTTCAATTAATTTTAATGCTGCAGAACCACCGTTATCATAATATTCTACTGTAATAGTATGTGAACCAGATTCAAGGAAAAGTGTAGCATCACCTTTTAAATCATAAGAAGCATTTTTCCAAGAATCGATCACTAGGTGATCATCGATATATACTCGTACACCGTCATCAGCATAGGCCTTAAAAGATAATTGTACCCCTGTTTTTATTGAAAACTTTTTTTCAAATCTAGCAGAAAAACCATCACTAGGAATACCTGATAATGGAGCGCTTTTACCCCAATTAAAATCAAGTTTGTCTACGGTTCCTCCCAGACTAACAGATGAACCCTTTAAATCTTTGGTGCTAAAAAATTCACCTTTCCAGTTCTCTGATGATGTATCAGCCATTGATGAGGATGAAAAAGAAAATAATAATATTAGAAGAGTAACAAAAAGGAAAGGGTACATATACAGTCTTTTCTTAGATTCGATTTTTATCTCCCCCTGTAAAATTACAAAGTACAATACTTTATATTATCAATCAAAAAAGTAGATTTGTTAAGTGAAAATTTTAAAATAAGTACATATTTTAATAGAAAGACAGGGAAATATAACTAAATATCAGAATATATATTGAATAAGAAATTGCTTATATCCAATGTTTTAATTATACTTAGTATGTCAAAACTCTTAAAAACACACTGTGTTAAGGAGGATTACCTTGGAAAATAAAATCAAAAAAGCGATTATACCAGCTGCTGGATTGGGCACTAGGTTTCTGCCAGCTACAAAAGCAATGCCTAAAGAAATGCTTCCGATAGTTGATAAACCGACAATAGAATATATTGTTGATGAGGCTGTTAAATCAGGTATAGAAGATATTATTATTGTTACCGGGAAAGGTAAAAGAGCAATAGAGGACCATTTTGACCATTCTTTTGAGCTGGAAGAAACGTTAACAAGAAAAGAAAAGTTTGATCTTTTAGAAAAAATAAATGCATCTGCACAAGTAGATATCCATTACATAAGGCAAAAAGAACCAAGAGGTTTAGGGCATGCCATTTGGTGTGCGCGCAAATTCATTGGGAACGAGCCATTTGGAGTGCTACTGGGAGATGATATAGTTCAAAGTGAAAAACCTGGCCTCCTTCAGTTAATGGAACAGTATGAGCAAACAAGCTCGTCAATAATTGGTGTTCAACGCATCCCATCTGAAGAAACGCATCGATATGGAATTATCGATCCATTAGTAAATGAAGGTAGAAGGATTCAGGTGAATAAATTTGTTGAAAAACCTAAGCAAGGAACAGCCCCATCTAACTTGGCGATTATTGGGCGATATGTTTTAACTCCTCAAATTTTTGACTATTTGGGTGAACAAAAAATAGGACAAGGTGGAGAAATACAACTTACTGATGCAATTCAAGAATTAAATCAATTACAAAAAGTCTATGCGTATGAGTTTGAAGGTAATCGCTATGATGTTGGAGAAAAATTAGGATTTATTCAAACGACAATAGAACTTGCTTTAGAACGTCAAGAGTTAAAAGAACCATTAACAGAATATTTAAAGGTTATTGCAAAGAGGCTATCGTAGAAAAAAAACCTCACTGAAAAAAATATGTTAATCAGTGGGGGTTTTTCTATATTAGAGTATATTAACTATTATTATGCAAAATACCTAAATGCTTTTGTAACTGTTGTGATTTGGATAACAAATCATCTTGATCTAATTCATAATAATAAATGCCATCAATCTTTTTATCATCACCGGTAATATTAATCGTATCAATATTAAGGTCTGAAGAAGTGCCATAAGATGCAAAACTTTTTAGTTCATCAAATGTTAAGTTTGTAGTCATGTTATTACCAACTGCTTCCATTAAGTTGTTAACTTTAAATATAGAGCTGAAGGATAATGTCTGCTTAGCAATTGCCTTAATAATCTCTTGCTGCCTTTTACCACGTTCAATATCACTGTCGTATTTTCTTGTTCTTGCAAGAGCCAATGCTTCCTCTCCATTCAACTTCTGTTCCCCAGGTAATAAGTGAATGGCATTTTTAACATCTTCGGAATTTTGTTCATAAAGCTCATAAGGTACATTAACTTTAACTCCGTCGAGTACATTAACAACATCTATGAATGCCTCAAAATCCATTTTGACATAGTAATCTACAGGAATATCAAGAAAACCTTCAACAGCTTCTATAGTTGCCTTAGGTCCTCCAAAAGCGTGTGCATGTGTTATTTTGTCCTCATATCCTACTTCTGGAATATAAACATAAGAATCTCTCGGAATACTAAGTAACTTTACACTTTTATCTTCCTTATTTAGAGTTGCAAGTACTAATGCGTCAGAACGCGGGTTAGAATCACTTCGCTTCTCGCTATCATCAACACCAATGAATAGAATGGAAACATTATGTCTTTTTGGATCAATATCAATTTTTCTAAGCTCAGATCCATCTCTTCCATCATCTACAAATGATTCACCGACGATTTCATCTGCTTTATTTAGTAAACTTGTTCCATATATGGTAGCCGAAGCTAAAAGAATCATTATTGGTAGTAATATGAAAAGAATTCGTTTTTTTCTTTTATTCTTAGTTATTCGCTTCTCGGATCTACTTGTATCATTTTGTTTCGACATAACTCAATCTCCTTATAGTCTTCCGTATAGACAATATTCAACATTATAATAACGATTATACCAAATTAGTAATATGAGATGGTAATAAAAGATTAATTGTAATATATAGACGGACAACTTGTAACATTAGTTTCATATTTATATGATCAATTTAAAGTAAATCTTAAACACCTTGTGTTAAAATGAATAGTTTTCTAATATTAAGCACCTCCTCCCTAATATCTCCCGATTATACAGGAGGTACTCATGGCAGTAGCAGAGAAAATTAATACTCGACTTCAGCTAGTATTCGAAGACGGCGTGGATGGATGCAGAAAGCGGAGATCCAATCCTTAAATCCTTAAATCTAAATCCTTTAACAATGTGAAAATCACAGCAACTCCGGATCAATTACTAGCAATCGCCTCTAGTTTAGTTCCGTTGCAACAACGTACGTTGCACGAAATTAAACAAAACGACAGCTCATTAATTACAGCAGAGTAATCTTCGTTGATTACGTTGCGACAAGGAGGTGAACCCTTTGAAAACATTGCAACTGCAATTTTTAAATGAAATGGAAAAGACAGTTACGATCTCTCTCGATAACCCAGTTGAACCTGCTGATCCGACTGCTGTTGAGGCAGCGATGGACGACATTATTGCGCAGGATGCGTTCTTCTCTTCTGGCGGTAATTTAGTCAGTAAAAAGTTAGCACGTATTGTTGAGCGTAATGTAGAAGAGATTGAGATTTAATTAGAAGGGAGCGTGCTGAGCGCTCCCTTTTATTACATTTGGCGAAAAGGGAGGAGGGATCAGGTTGGAGGAAACGTGGCTAACATTAATTAAGGAAGTAGGCTTTCCGATAGCGGTCACTTTTTACTTGTTGCACCGTGTCGAAGGGAAGCTGAACACATTGATAGAATCCATACTTGCCTTGCCTGAGAAACTGAAATAATGAAGCAGAAATTTAACAAAAAGTGACACGTTATTTTATTATTTTACGATAACAAAGTATGCTAAAATATAAAAAGAATAAAGGAGTGATCACAGGATGAAAATTGCTGTAGCTGGGACAGGGTATGTTGGTTTATCCAATGCTGTCTTGTTGGCGCAACATAATGATGTAACTGCGCTTGATATTATTCAAGAGAAAGTCGATATGATCAATAGTAAAAAATCCCCGATCGTAGATAAAGAAATTGAGGACTTCCTAACAACGAAGGAATTGAATCTTACTGCTACGACGGATAAAAATAAGGCGTTTGAGGATGCAGCATTTGTGATCATTGCAACGCCAACCGATTATGATCCAGAGAAAGATTATTTTAATACGGCAACGGTGGAAAGTGTAATCAGCGATGTTCTTGCAATAAATCCTCACGCTGTTATGGTAATAAAATCAACTGTACCTGTTGGGTATACAGAAGATGTAAGAGAAAAGTTTCAAACAGATAATATACTATTCTCACCAGAATTTCTAAGAGAAGGTAAAGCATTGTATGACAATCTATATCCTTCCCGAATCATCGTTGGTGAAAAATCTGATAGAGCTAAAACGTTTGCTGACTTGTTAGTGCAAGGAGCTATAAAAGAGGATATTTCTGTGCTGTTCACAGATTCTACGGAAGCAGAGGCCGTTAAATTATTTTCCAACACATACTTAGCCCTACGCGTAGCTTATTTTAATGAACTAGACACCTATGCGGAAAAGAAGGGGTTAAATACAAAAGACATCATTGAAGGTGTTGGACTAGACCCTAGGATTGGAAGTCATTACAATAACCCATCATTTGGATATGGTGGATATTGCTTACCAAAAGATACGAAGCAATTAAAAGCTAACTATAAGGATGTTCCGAACAACCTGATTGGCGCAATTGTTGATGCAAATAGTACGAGAAAGAGCTTTATTGCATCACAAATTATTGAGAGAAATCCCAAAATTGTTGGTATCTATCGTCTTACGATGAAAACAAATTCCGATAACTTTAGAGCGTCTTCGATCCAAGGGATTATGAAGCGGATCAAAGGTGAAGGAATTGAAGTTGTTATTTATGAGCCGGGCTTAGAAGAAGAAACGTTCTTCAATTCTAGAGTAATCAAGGATTTGGAAGAGTTTAAGCAGATGTCTGATGTGATCGTGTCGAACAGATTAAGTGATGAATTGAGTGACGTTAAAGAGAAAGTATATACGAGAGATTTATATCAGAGAGACTGATATAATAATCGGCTGCGTTTCGTTAATTAAAAACGGACGCAGCTTTTTTAGTCATCAAATATATCTGTTTAGGTTAATTTAATGTCCCAAATATAGATGCATCAGAACGCGGATTAATTTGGCTCCTTACCTCAATTGTCTACACCCTAAATAATTTACTTCTCCGGATCACGAATTTTATTCCGCCAAGTTAGGATTTGTCTTCTTCCCGACCATCGTAGCCAGTTACTAATAATTTAATGAGATGGTTGATACTGTGATCATCTTAATAATCGTTTGAATGTGGATTAATCGGTACCATTAAACTCGAGAAAACAAAAATATGTCCGAATAACTGTGTAGTATACGGTTAAATTGCTTTAGCGAGATTTAGCGTTGTACTAATAAAGCCGAATATTAAAATAATAAGCACCTCCTTCAATAATGTAAACGATTATACAGTTGAAAGGAGGTGAGGCACTTATGGCAGTAGCAGAGAAAATTAATACTCGACTTCAGCTAGTATTCGAAGACGGCGTGGATGCAGAGAGCGGGGATCCAATCCTTAAATCTAAATCCTTTAACAACGTGAAAATTACAGCAACTCCGGATCAATTACTAGCAATCGCCTCTAGTTTAGTTCCGTTGCAACAACGTACGTTGCACGAAATTAAACAAAACGACAGCTCATTAATTACAGCAGAGTAATCTTCGTTGATTACGTTGCGACAAGGAGGTGAACCCTTTGAAAACATTGCAACTGCAATTTTTAAATGAAATGGAAAAGACAGTTACGATCTCTCTCGATAACCCAGTTGAACCTGCTGATCCGACTGCTGTTGAGGCAGCGATGGACGACATTATTGCGCAGGATGCGTTCTTCTCTTCTGGCGGTAATTTAGTCAGTAAAAAGTTAGCACGTATTGTTGAGCGTAATGTAGAAGAGATTGAGATTTAATTAGAAGGGAGCGTGCTGAGCGCTCCCTTTTATTACATTTGGCGAAAAGGGAGGAGGGATCAGGTTGGAGGAAACGTGGCTAACATTAATTAAGGAAGTAGGCTTTCCGATAGCGGTCACTTTTTACTTGTTGCACCGTGTCGAAGGGAAGCTGAACACATTGATAGAATCCATACTTGCCTTGCCTGAGAAACTGAAATAAAAAATAAAGCCAGCCACATTTATAGGTGTGACTGGCTTTATTCAACTAAACCATCCCTTCCGCTTAAACCAAACAAACATAAGCACAGCCATCACAGCCATCGCACCGAGCACGATAAAGTAACCATACTGCCAGTTCAGTTCAGGCATGTTCGCAAAGTTCATACCGTAGATCCCAGCGATAAATGTTAGTGGTGCGAAAATGGAGGTGATAATTGTTAATACTTTCATCACTTGGTTCGTTTGGTGGGAGGTCATCGATAAATAGTTGTCGCGGATATCATTGGTTATTTCACGATTTGATGCGACCATTTCGGCAAGCTTTACCAGATGATCGTATATGTCAGCGAAATACTCACGCCGTTCGCGTATTCCTTCTAAATGATGAGAATTGAGCATGCGATAAAATAAGTCGCGAACCGGATTGATCGTATGGCGTAACGTAAGCAGCTGGTGGCGCAGATCGAACAATTGATCTAGCAGCACATCCATCGTCTCACCGTTCGGGTTATCCTCAACTTCGCTTAGCTCGTCTTCAATTTCATATACAATCGGAAAATAATTATCAACAACTTTGTCTAGCACCTCGTAAAAGACGCGGTAAGCATCCCATTTATCAAAATTCGTCATTTGAAGCATACGATTCCACACCTGATTAATTTCTTGGGAGTCATCAAAATGAAATGTAACGATGTAGTTTTCACCAATAAAAAAATCAATTTCTTTTTTCGAAAGATCGTTATGATTTAATGCATGTGTTACGAAAAATGTATAATCATCATAATAATCGAGCTTAGGACGCTGCATGCTATGGATACAATCTTCAATAGCTAGCGGATGAAACTGCATCTTCGTATCTAAGTGTGTGATTTCATTCTCTTTCGGTTGGTTAAAATCGATCCAATACCAATTGTCGGGTTGCATCTCTAGCGATTCGATTGATCGATTTGTATGTATTTTATGGTCATTCGTTATTTCCATGATTTGAATCATATTTAAAACACCTCACCTAATGCTATTCCCTTTATGGTGGATTTTTAATCTGTTTGTATAGTTTTGCCCAATGTTT
>NZ_JBJGXI010000008.1:0-119706 GCF_045635475.1 Radiobacillus sp. PE A8.2
AAAAACAGTTATGGATATCTTACTTAGTTATTTAGCCACGGCCTGCTTCGAGCGCCAGCGACTAGCGAGACTTCCCTCACCTCATGACACGATAAGTCAACATCAATTCAGGTTTTATGGAAGGTCGACTAAAAGGTCCAACGTCGACATACGCCTTATGCAGGTGCATGTTTCCTTTATCTCCTGCGGTTCAGTCAAGTCCGTACGCCGCTAACCGGCGCTCTGCGCTTTTTTATGAAAAATGTTAAAAAGATCAAAGACAATATATGACTAACTTTGACATATTATCTGTGGATAAAAAAATTTGTTTATAACTATTCGTTTTATAATTTATTTATCCACATGTTGATAAATTATAAAATGTTTTTGTTTTGATGTGGAAAACTTTCCAAAATGGATAGTGATGTGATAATCTAATAAGTTAGTGACTGATTAATTTTAATGTGGATAACCTAATAATAAAATTGTTCAATAATAGATAGTAGGAAATGTGGAGGTGAACAAATGGAATCAGAGACGATAGCTGCCATATCGACTCCAATTGGAGAAGGGGCGATTGCAATTGTACGGTTAAGCGGGGTAGATGCGTTGGATATTGCTCAGAAGATATTCCAAGGCAAAAATCTACTAGAAGTTACTTCGCATACGATTCATTATGGAAAGATTGTAGATCCAAGTACAAATGAATTAGTGGAAGAAGTAATGGTTACTGTTATGCGAGCGCCTAGGACATTTACACGTGAAGATGTTGTTGAAATTAATTGCCACGGTGGTCTCGCGTCTGTTAACCGTTTGTTAGAGCTTGTGCTTGTAAATGGGGCTAGGCTTGCAGAACCTGGTGAATTTACGAAAAGAGCATTTTTAAATGGGCGAATTGATTTATCCCAAGCGGAAGCAGTTATGGATTTAATACGTGCAAAAACAGATAAAGCGATGGGTGTTGCTTTAAAGCAAATGGATGGTCGATTATCGAAATTAATTCAGCAGCTAAGGCAAACATTAATTGAAACTGTCGCACATGTAGAAGTAAATATTGATTATCCAGAGTATGATGATGTAGAGGAAATGACTAATGCACTATTAATTGAAAAGTCACAAGTGGTTTTTCAAGAAATTGACCGGTTACTGCAAATGGCAAAACAGGGTAAAATATTAAGAGAAGGTCTAGCAACAGCTATAATAGGTAGACCGAATGTAGGGAAATCGTCACTGTTGAATGCATTAGTCCATGAAAATAAAGCGATTGTAACGGATATACCTGGTACCACAAGAGATGTGATTGAAGAGTATGTAAATGTGCGTGGTGTACCACTTCGATTAGTTGATACGGCGGGTATAAGAGATACAGAAGATATTGTAGAGAAAATTGGTGTAGAAAGATCGCGGCAAGTACTAAAAGAGTCAGATCTCATCTTACTAGTACTAAATTATGGTGAAGAGATATCGGAAGAAGATAAAAAATTATTAAAAGCGGTAGAAGATTTAGAAGTTATCGTGATTGTTAATAAAACAGATTTAAAACAACGGATTGATTTGAACCAATTACACGAGCTTGCACCAGAGCACACAATCATTACGACGGCATTAATTGAGGATAAAGGTATTGATGAGTTAGAATTAGCTATAGCGGATACCTTTTTTGAAGGAGAGATTGATGCTGGTGATCTAACTTATATTTCAAATGTAAGGCATATTCAATTACTGAAGCAAGCGAAGCAAGCATTAACCGATGCTATCGATGCAATTGAAGCGGGAATGCCGATAGATCTCGTACAAATAGATGTTACGAGAACATGGCAGCTATTAGGTGAAATTGTTGGCGATACGGTTCATGAAAGTCTAATTGATCAATTGTTCTCGCAATTTTGCTTAGGAAAGTAAATGATAGAAGAAAGTCACTTAAGTGAACGAAGGAGAGATAGCTCATGACTTATGAAGCTGGTCATTACGACGTAATTGTTATTGGGGCTGGTCATGCAGGGTGTGAAGCGGCAGTTGCTTCAGCACGCCGAGGTGCCAATACATTAATGTTAACACTGAATTTAGATATGGTAGCATTCATGCCTTGTAATCCATCTGTTGGCGGACCTGCTAAAGGTGTAGTAGTTAGAGAGGTAGATGCGTTAGGTGGAGTCATGGGAAAGGTAATCGACAAAACCTATATTCAAATGCGCATGCTTAACACAGGTAAAGGTCCTGCTGTGCGTGCATTACGTGCACAAGCGGATAAACCTTTATATATAACAGAAATGAAAAACCTGCTTGAAAACCAAGAAAACCTAACGATGCGTCAAGCAATGGTAGAACGCCTAATCATTGAAGACGGAGAATGTAGGGGAGTAATTACAGAAACAAAAGCTGCCTATCGCGCTGATGCGGTTATTATTACGACGGGAACATTTATGAGAGCTCGCGTGATTATTGGTGATTTATCATATGAGAGTGGTCCGAATAACCAACGAGCTTCAGTAAAGCTATCAGAGCACTTAGAAGAGATTGGATTCCAATTGGTTCGCTTTAAAACCGGAACACCACCCCGGGTACTAAGTCAGTCGATTGATTATTCAAAAACGGAAATTCAGCCAGGCGATGACAACCCGCAGCATTTTTCTTATGAAACGAAAAAAGCACTTCCAGACCAAATTCCATGTTGGTTAACGTATACGAATGAGTTTACACATGAAATTATTAATGAAAACTTAGGCCTATCAGCAATGTATTCAGGAATGATCAAAGGAACCGGACCAAGATATTGTCCTTCTATTGAAGATAAGGTCGTTCGTTTTCATGATAAGCCTCGTCACCAAATATTTTTAGAGCCAGAAGGTCGAAATACAGAGGAAGTTTACGTGCAAGGTTTATCAACATCGTTACCAGAGTTTGTGCAAAGGGATATTCTTCGTTCTATCGCTGGCTTAGAAAATGTAGAGATTATGCGTTCTGGTTATGCAATTGAATATGATTCTGTAGTACCAACGCAGTTATGGCCAACGTTAGAGGTGAAAAATACACCAAGATTATTCACTGCTGGGCAAATTAATGGGACGTCAGGTTATGAAGAAGCTGCAGGTCAAGGAATTATGGCAGGCATTAATGCTGCATCAAAAGCACTTGGTAAAGAATCAGTAATCCTTGATCGTTCCCAAGCGTACATTGGTGTACTCATCGATGATCTAGTTACCAAAGGTACAAATGAACCATATCGATTGTTAACTTCTAGAGCAGAATATCGTTTACTGCTTCGTCACGATAATGCAGATTTACGCCTGACCGAAATAGGATATCAACTAGGGATGATAACAGAAGATCGATATCAACAGTTTTTAACTAAAAAAGGGTTGATTGAGGAAGAAAAACAACGCTTAGCTTCCGTTATGATTAAACCAACGGAGGAGGTCCAGCAATTAATTAATGAAACTGGTGGTACGTTACTCAAAGAAGCTATTAAAGCATTTGATTTATTAAAAAGACCAGAGATCAATTACGAGTTAATCGAAAAGATTTCTGCTTCAGAAATCGAACTATCCGGTGAAGTTAAAGAACAAGTAGAAATCCAAATCAAATATCAAGGGTACATCGATAAATCTAATCAACAAGTTGACCGCATGAAAAAGATGGAGAATAAAAAGATACCTGAAGATATTGATTATAATGATATCGGTGGAATTGCAACAGAAGCAAGAGAAAAACTTAAAACGGTTCGTCCTTTATCTGTCGGTCAAGCTTCACGAATCTCGGGAGTGAACCCAGCTGATGTATCCATTTTATTAGTTTATATCGAACAAGGTAACATCGCACGTGTTTCCAATGAGTAATTAGAACACGCATTAACTTAATGGAAGGATTTTGGCCATGGATGTATCTAGTTTCCAGCAACAGCTTTCCGATCGTGGAATACAATTATCTGACGAACAATTAGATCAATTTAACAAGTATTATGAAATACTAGTAGAATGGAACGAAAAAATGAATCTTACGGCAATCACGGAGAAAGAGGAAGTGTATGCCAAGCATTTTTTTGATTCGATTACGGCGGCCTTTTACTATGATTTTACGAAAGAAGTTCAAATATGTGATGTTGGTGCAGGAGCAGGTTTTCCTAGTATCCCGATCAAGATTTGTTTTCCGCACTTAAAAGTAACTATTGTTGATTCATTACAAAAACGCATTACATTTTTAAATCAACTTGCAAGTCAGCTTAATTTAGACAATGTTGCATTTTACCATGATCGTGCCGAACAATTTGGAAAAAATGCTAAGTTTAGAGGGTCATTTGATGTTGTGATGGCACGAGCAGTAGCAAGAATGTCCGTATTAAGTGAGCTATGTTTACCATTAACTAAGACTGGTGGATCATTTATTGCAATGAAAGGTCCCAAGCTTCAAGAAGAACTCACAGATGCAAATGCTGCTATACAGTTATTGGGTGGAGAATTATCGGATTTGCATACCTTTGAGCTTCCTGATCATAATGGAGAAAGAAACATTGCAATTATAGACAAAAAAAGAAAAACACCAAATAAATATCCAAGAAAACCAGGTGTACCAAATAAGACCCCAATAATATAAAACAAAAACAGTGCAGCTTTGCGAGTTGCACTGTTTTTGTTTTTTTACCATATCTATTTTTCTTACAGATAAATCAATTTACAATACTGCTTTAGTGCCAATCTCAGGAACAGTTATGAAAGGTTTTATAAAGGTATTATTAAAATTTCTTGATCATTTTGGAAGACAATAGTATTTTCTGTTGATAAAATAAAAACAAGTGTTCGATTTCTGTTGCGAATATTATCCTAAACTCTGTCGTAGTGTTAAACAGGCGCTGTGGAAAAATACGCCCTTTCCGCGGGGAACGCTCTACTCCTCCTCGATCGCAAAGAGCGCTCTCTGCGGGGTCTTCAGACTGTTCCTTTCCCGCTGGAGTGGCGTATTTTTCCACAGCTTAGGGTACTGTTACACACCTTTTATGAAGCGTAGTCCATACACTTTGACTCCTCGAAAATAAAACCCAATTTTCTTCGTGCGATGTATCGCTGTCGTAGCTTTCCTTGGGACTGCGATTACTCGTCCCACCGAAAACATTTGTCCTGCGGGACTAGTGGCGTAAGTGAGACCCCGAAAACATGAGTTCGAGGAGGTTCACTAGCCCCCCGCGGAAAGCAAAGTGTATGGACGGAGCGGTGCACATGTAAGTTCAGTGAACACATATGCACTACGACGGAGTTTACTTCAATTATGAAATTCTATTAGCAATAAACTGTACGAAAAGAGCCAATTCATTAGAATTCTAACGAAATAGTATGATAAAATTTATATTTCTTTGCTGTTGGGAGCATCAAAAAAAATACTCATTCTTTTCAATGTATGATAGAATAATAGACAGAATCAATCGATTGTGATTAATTTGTCATCGGAATAGTAGTTTTTAGGTCTATGTTTCACGTGAAACAATTGTTTTTCAGTAAACATAGCATTATCTATGATCGTAAAAGGTGGTGTCTGTTAATGCTACATCCGTTTAACCGTATTTTTGGCTTAGGTGAACAAGCAAATTCAGAATCGGTAGAGGAATATCAACCTGATGAGGTTATACAAATACCAGTTGTGAACATTGAGCCCAATCGTTATCAGCCACGATCTATTTTCAATGAAGAAAAAATAGAAGAATTGGCTCGAACAATACATACGCACGGGATTATACAACCTATAATTGTTCGGAAGTTTGATAATGTAGAAGGAAAGTATGAAATTATTGCTGGTGAGCGTAGGTGGAGAGCAGTTCAGTCGCTAGGCTGGGAAAACATTTCTGCAATCATCAGGGATATGTCAGAGTCACAGACGGCTTCAATCGCACTAATTGAGAATTTACAACGAGAAGAATTAACTGTTATTGAAGAAGCGATGGCATATGCGCGTTTGTTAGAAATTCATGGTATAACACAAGAAGCACTTGCCCAACGATTAGGCAAAAGCCAATCAACAGTCGCAAATAAAATGCGTTTGTTAAAACTTCCTGAACAGGTACAACATGCATTATTGGAAAAGAAAATTACGGAACGACATGCTCGTGCTCTCATTGTTATAAAAGATCCAGAGAAGCAAGTGGCGATTTTAGAAGAAATTATTAATAAACAACTAAATGTTAAACAAACCGAAGAGCGAATTGCAAAGCTTTTCGCTGAGAAACAACAAAAGAAGAAACCGAAATTAAAGGGAATAAATAAAGATATGCGTATCGCTATGAATACGATTAGACAATCGTTGAACATGGTGACAGATACTGGTATCGATTTAGAAACCGATGAACAGGATTATGATGATTATTATCAAATTACGATAAAAATTCCTAAGAAAAAATCATAACCGATAAATTTCCCATCTTGACATAGTAAGATGGGTATTTTTTGCACTATAGTATGCATGGATTAATAATATTGTTGTTATCTACAAATTGGTGATCGTTTACTAGTCTTACGTAATGTGAATCTAATTTCTTGTTTACAATTTGATAACAATCCATGTAATAAAATAAAAAAGTGATATTATATTAGATAAGAACGATGTTAGGTAGGTGACACCATGGGTAAAGTAATCGCCGTTGCAAATCAAAAAGGCGGAGTAGGAAAAACTACATCAGCAGTTAATTTAAGTGCATGTCTTGCATACTTGAACCACAAAGTGTTACTTGTTGACATAGACCCACAAGGAAATGCTACAAGTGGAGTGGGTATTAATAAAGCTGACATGAATCAATGTATTTATAATGTTCTTGTTGAAGATGTAAGAGCTGATAAGGTTTGTGTACCAACCTCTGTTGAAAATTTAGATGTTATACCTGCGACAATTCAGCTTGCGGGTGCTGAAATTGAATTAGTTCCGACAATTTCAAGAGAAGTTCGATTGAAAAAGGCTTTGGAAGTAGTTCGTGATAACTATGATTATATACTAATCGATTGTCCACCATCGCTAGGGTTGTTAACGATCAATTCCTTAACTGCTGCTGACAGTGTATTAATTCCGGTGCAATGTGAGTATTATGCACTAGAAGGGTTAAGCCAGTTACTAAATACAATTCGTTTAGTGCAAAAACATTTAAATAAGCAATTAGAAATTGAAGGTGTAGCATTAACAATGTTTGATGCTAGAACAAATCTGGGTATTCAAGTCATTGATGAAGTGAAGAAGTATTTTCAAGATAAGGTATACCAGTCGGTAATTCCAAGAAATATTAGACTTGGAGAGGCGCCGAGTCATGGAAAGCCTATTATTCTTTACGATCCGAAATCTCGTGGCGCGGAAGTTTATTTAGATTTAGCAAAGGAAGTGATCGCGAATGGCGAGAGGGTTAGGTAAAGGTATTAATGCTTTTTTTCCTGAATTAGAAGAAAAAGCTGATGATTTAGTTCAAGAGCTCTCTATTAATGAGCTAAGACCAAATCCTTATCAGCCAAGGAAGACATTTCAAGCTGAAGCTATTGATGAATTAAAAGAATCGATTAAAGAATATGGTATTCTACAGCCTTTGGTCGCGAGAAAGAGCATTAAAGGCTTTGAAATTGTAGTCGGTGAGAGAAGATATCGTGCTGCAAAGGAAGCTGGGCTCACAACCGTTCCAGTGATTGTAAAAGAATTAACAGATGAAAAAATGATGGAATTGGCATTATTGGAGAATCTTCAAAGGGAGGATTTAACTCCTATTGAAGAAGCGAATGCTTATTCAAATTTAATGACAGAACTACATTTAACGCAGGAGCAATTATCTCAACGATTAGGTAAAAGTAGATCACATATTGCAAACCTCGTGAGATTATTATCGCTGCCAGATCACATCAGCGCACTTATTAATAATGGTGAGCTATCGATGGGGCAAGGGAGAGCGTTACTTGGATTAAAGGATAAAGAAAAGCTGATTCCATTGGTAAATAAGATTAGAAATGAATCACTTAATGTAAGACAAGTGGAGCAGCTGATTACACTAATAAATGAAAATAAAGTAAAAGAGAAGAAAAAGACCGTAAAAAAAGATATATTTTTGTTAGAACGAGAAAGTCGTTTGCGAGAACATCTAGGCACAAGTGTTACGATTAATAAAGGCAAGAAGAAAGGTAAGATAGAAATAGAATTTTTCTCAGAAGAAGATTTGAATCGTATCTTAGATTTCTTTGAGAAATAAATCAGTTTCATATTTACCTTAGAACACTGTTATGAGTAGTGATGAATCAGTAAAAGACCTAATTAACAGGATAATTCCTCTTAGTTAGGTCTTTTTTAGATGAATTGCGTGAAAAATCCTGGATTAATTAGCACAAGCGCCACCAACTAAATAATTCTTTTGCACGTTTGTAAACAGACACATGCGCTTTATTATAACTAATGCGTTTAATTATTGAGTCGATAATGCAATAATAGTATGATTATGTGGCAGTCGTTTTTATTTATGGTTCAATGTTCCACGTGAAACAATTACATAGTAATGGGGATGTATGTATGGCTTTATTAGGTACACTAATTAATGGTGCATGTATTATTTTAGGTACTATACTAGGTTTGTTCTTTACTAAAATACCAGAAAGATATAAAGATACGATTATGCATGGGATCGGGCTAGCTGTACTATTAATAGGTTTTCAAATGGCTTTTGGAACAAATAACATTGTTATTGTGTTATTAAGCCTGTTGTCTGGTGCTATTATAGGGGAAATGTTGAGATTAGAAGATCGTCTTAATAGCCTTGGTGCATGGTTGGATAAAAAGTTTTCAACGGAAAAACAAGGAAATATCTCGCAAGGGTTTATAACTTCTACATTAATTTTTGCAATAGGTGCCATGGCAATCATTGGGGCATTGGACAGTGGGTTGACTGGCGATCATGAAGTGCTAGTAACAAAATCAATTCTAGATGGTTTTACTTCTTTAGTCTTAACAACCACACTTGGATTTGGCGTGATTTTTTCAGTAGTACCTGTAGTGTTATACCAAGGGACTATTGCATTGTTAGCTACTCAAATAGTTGCTTGGATACCGGAATCTTTCATGGATGTATTTATTGTTGAAATGACTGCAACCGGTGGATTATTAATCGTTGCTATTGGTTTAAATATATTGAAGTTAACTAGTATACGTGTAGCCAATCTTTTGCCGTCATTAATAACAGTTGCTATCATTATATATGTATATCAAATAATTGCATAAAATATGCAATGAAAGTGCGCGGCATCCCTCGGTAAGAAGGTGCCGCGCACTATTTTTATTAAAGCTCTTTTGTTAAAGTTTCTTTTCTTTTACTTCATATTTGAAATATAATCCAACATACGGTTTGTGATTCCCACTCTAGACAGTGCATTTCGTTAGTTTAAAACGTTATTATTTAACGGTCGTGGCTTCACTAGCTCAGAAGCATAGTACGTTTCTGACTGGACGCTAGTCCCACTGGGTTCACTTCCCGGAGCTCGAATCACACTAATAAAAAGCATCCCCGTTAGCAAGTGAGGAATGAACTTCGACTCCTTAGGCCTAGTAAGGGTCATACAGTCGGTGTCAGACAAGGACAGTTTTATTCCGGTAGGCATTAAGAAACGGCGTAAATGAAGCTTCGCAGGCGCACGGCGTGGGGAGGCTCAATAGTCCCCTGCGGAATGCGAAGTGTATTTCCAAAGCGGGTAGTTTGCTTGTGGATAATCTATTCTAAACTCAATACTATGTATCAAAGTAAAAAGAAGTGCTTATGTGTCACTTCTTTTTATTTTATTGTTGTAAATGTAAGTATCTAATAATTGAATAACTTGTGCGATTTTTTTTGCCATTTCCATTACTATGTGCAGACGTGTGTTTTGTAGCACAGTATAATCCATATGTCCGACACGATTTACTACCGCTGATATATGAATGTCACCAACTGCAGGTAATTGCTTGTTTAAAGCAGCACCAGGCTTTAGCGGTCCTTTTTCAGTCATTATCGTACCAATGGAATTAGTGCCTCCAAGACAAGCATCTACTGCGATGATAAACGGTTGCTGATATTCATTATTAATTTCATGAAGTTTATCTAGTAGATTGACTGCATGAATAGGTTCTTCTAATGTTCCGTATAAAGTTATCTCATGTAGGTCGCCCACCAATGATCCTGTTAGTGGTCCAAGTGAATCACCTGTGGAACGGTCAGTACCAATACATATGACAATAATAGGTTGTTGTAAAGATGGTAACCAAGGGGAAATCACATTGGCCATTTTATTTGCAAACGAAGGGTCATAATAATCAAATCTATTTATACTTTTTTTAGGTTTTCTGTTTATTAGATTCATAGCTTACCCTCCACTTACATAATTGTATTAGTATACGGAAAAAAATTAAGGTTTATACATCCAAATAATTTCATAAAGGTGTTTTCAACGATAGAGATTTGTATTAGGTGGACAGGTATTATATATCGTTGCAAAAGGCTGGGTTTTTAAAGGTGATTATAAAATTGACTTTTATAGAAAAAAAGAAACTGGAGGAAAGCACATGTGGAAATCAGGGTTTAAATGGATGTTCTTAATAATTGGTACAACGATCGGAGCAGGTTATGCATCAGGGAGAGAACTGTGGCAGTTTTTCGGCAATGAAAGTGGACTAGCCATTCTGCTTTTTGCAATTCTGTTTTCTTTATCCTGCTATGTCATTTTACAAATAAGTCATGAGTATAAGTCATCGCATTATTTACCGGTGCTTCGGATTATTATTGGACCTAAGTTAAGTTATATATATGACGGAATGATTATGATTTATTTATTCTCAACGACGGTCATTATGTTAGCTGGAAGTGGAGCAACTTTGGAAGCATTTCACTTTCCATTTTGGTTAGGGATCGTTGTTATCGTAATTCCGCTTATTCTCACTTTTGTATGGGATATCAATGGGGTATTGTCATTAAATAGCTTAATTTTACCCCTTTTGATTGTTGGATTGTTATCGACTTTACTGATATTTTCCTTTCAAGAAAACCTGTCGTTTATACCGGATTTATCTAAACAAAGGAATTGGGTGGCAGCATTTCCGTTTACAGCATTGAACATTTTACCGCTTATTGCTGTACTAGGAGCAGTCGGAAATCAAACAAAAGGAAAAGGGGAGTTGTGGATTGCGAGTATTGGTAGCGGCGTAATCTTAGGAAGTATTTCATATATTTATAATAGCAGTTTAATTCAAATTTCTGACCAAGTGTTATTATATGAGATTCCACTTTTTGCGATTTTAAGACATTATCCTTATGTGATGTTTTTATTTGTATCTGTTATGCTTTGGTTAGCTATATTCACCACTGCAGTGTCTGGAACAATGGGAATCGTTACAAGAGTAAGGAATATGTTTACTGCTCCCTTGTGGGTATTATCTGCTGTCATACTTTTGATTATGGTTCCATTGACGAAAATTGGTTTTTCCACGCTAATAGAGTATCTATATCCACTTTACGGTATACTAAATTTGTATGTATTATCTGCAATTATATTGTATCCTATCATTAATAGATATAAAATGGAGCAGAAATGATAGAGTACTTCGCAGATGCAGGAGGTCAACGCGTGGAATTAGTGGAACAACAATGGCAAGAAATAGTGGAAAAAATTACAGGACCTGAGTTGTGGTTTGATGTTGGCGAAATTATACTGAAAATAATATTAATTATCGTGGTTGCTAGTATCGCAGTACGTGTCGGAACAAAGCTCGTCGATCGAGTATTTCGCAAGCGTGATCGTGGGCCGTTTAAAATTACAGAAAGAAGAGAAAACACGTTAAAAAAATTAGTGCAAAACACGTTGAGTTATGTCGTCTATTTCACAGCTTTTATGATGGTATTAGATACAGTTCACATCCCTATAGGAGCGCTATTAGCTGGTGCGGGTGTAGCAGGATTGGCAATCGGTTTTGGTACCCAGAACCTTGTGAAAGATGTCGTCACAGGATTTTTTATTATATTTGAAGATCAATTCTCTGTGGGCGATTTTATCCGGACGGCTTCTGTAGAAGGAACGGTAGAAGAGATTGGTTTACGAACAACCAAAATACTTAGCTGGACAGGTGAAGTAAACATTATTCCCAATGGCAACATTACACAAGTGACTAATTATTCCATGCATAACAGCATTGCAGTAGTTGATATAAATATTCCATATGAAGTTGATGTTGCACAGGTAGAGCCTATTATTAATGATTTACTACAAGAGATGCCGAACCAATATACTGAATTAGTAGCAGCTCCTGAAATATTAGGAGTGCAAATGTTAGATGCCTCTCATATCGTGCTACGTGTGACAGCAGAAGTTCATCCGATGGAGCACTGGAGAATGGCTAGAATCCTTCGTAAGGATATTAAAGCAAAGTTAGATCAAGAAGGAATCGATATACCACTACCACGAATGGTAATGTATACTAGAGATAAAGCAAATGCGGAAACTGATGGAAAAGGTGTGTAAGCAGATGGTGGAAAAGCATTTTGAAATCAATGATGTTGTACAAATGAAAAAGCAACATCCTTGTGGCGAAAATCGTTGGAAGATTATTCGTATGGGAATGGATATACGAATTAAGTGTGAAGGCTGTGGACATAGTGTGTTAATTCCACGCAAGCAATTTGAGAAGAAAATTAAGAAAATCTTAGACAAAGCAGAATGATGTTCCACGTGAAACATTCACACATGCAAAGCTATGTTTGTTAGATCTATACTTGTTAAGTTGATAAAAGATACTAAAAACAAGGGGATAAGCGACCCTTGTTTTTCAATGTGATTGCTTGTCATTTGGACTAACTGTATCTATAATTGAATAATGACTGAATCGTTCAGATGAGCGTGATTCTTAAGGAGTGGAAATTTCTATGGCATTAACAGCAGGAATTGTCGGATTACCTAACGTTGGGAAATCAACTTTATTTAATGCGATTACCCAAGCAGGTGCAGAATCGGCAAACTACCCGTTTTGTACAATAGACCCGAACGTCGGTATTGTAGAGGTACCAGACTACCGTTTAGAAAAGTTAACTGAATTAGTTAAACCGAAGAAAACAATACCAACGGCATTTGAATTTACCGATATTGCAGGAATTGTTAAAGGAGCAAGTAAAGGTGAAGGGCTTGGTAATCAGTTTCTATCTCATATCAGACAAGTAGATGCAATTTGTCAGGTTGTACGTTGTTTTGAAGATGACAATATCACACACGTGTCAGGAAAAGTTGATCCCATTTCTGATATTGAAACAATTAACCTAGAGCTAATCTTAGCAGACTTAGAGAGTGTGACAAAAAGAATTCAACGTGTAGAAAAGATGGCAAGACAGAAAGATAAACAGGCGATGGCAGAGCTTGAAGTGCTTACCATTCTGCGAGATGGTTTTGAAGAAGAAAAGCCGGCACGTGCAGTCGAGTTTACTGAAGATCAATGGAAGTTAGTAAAAGGATTCCATCTGTTAACGAGTAAACCGGTCCTTTACGTTGCAAACGTGGGGGAAGATGAATTATTGGATGCGGACGAGAACCCCAATGTAAAGAAAGTACAAGCACATGCTGCAAATGAAAATACAGAAGTAATTGTTATAAGTGCCAAGGTAGAATCGGAAATCGCTGAGCTTGATGGTGAAGAGAAGAAAATGTTCTTAGAAGAACTAGGCATAGAAGAGTCTGGGTTAGATAAGTTAATCAAAGCTTCCTATCATTTATTAGGTTTAGCTACTTACTTTACTGCAGGTGAGCAGGAAGTACGTGCGTGGACCTTTATAAAAGGAATTAAAGCACCACAAGCTGCCGGAATAATTCATACGGACTTTGAAAAAGGCTTTATTCGTGCAGAAACAGTTGCTTATGATGATTTGGTAGATGCAGGTGCTATGACTGCAGCAAAAGAAAAAGGAAAAGTACGCTTAGAAGGAAAAGAATACTTTGTGAAAGACGGCGATGTTATGCATTTTCGTTTTAATGTGTAAGTAGATCTTGAATCTTAACTGTACGACAAGGCAATATATTAAAAAAGAGGTTTCTATCTAGCTTTTAAGTAGTGCTTGCGCTATACATGTATATTTGCTATAATATTTCATTGTGAGTAATAAACATAGATTACTCCTTGTTCCTTATCTATTTAAGGAGCCGCCAAGACCAAAAGGAGGTGCAAACGGATGAGAAATTATGAAATTATGTACATCATCCGCCCAAACATCGAAGAAGAGGCAAAAACAGCGCTAGTTGAGCGTTTTAATGCTTATCTTACTGATAACGGTGCGGAAATCGTGAAAGTTGATGAAAAAGGCAAGAAACGCCTTGCTTATGAAATCAATGACTACCGTGATGGTTATTATGTAGTAATTAAATTTACAGGCGATGACAAAGCCATTAATGAATTTGACCGCCAAGCGAAATTCTCTGACGATATTATTCGTCACATTGCAATTCGCGAAGACGAAGAATAAGGGGAGTTTCTGATGTTAAATCGAGTCGTACTTGTCGGCAGATTAACGAAGGATCCAGACTTACGTTATACACCAAATGGGGTAGCGGTGGCTAATTTTACATTAGCTGTTAACCGACCATTTTCTAATCAACAAGGTAACAGAGAAGCTGACTTTATTAACTGTGTAATTTGGAGACGCCCAGCAGAAAACTTAGCGAACTTTATGAGTAAAGGTAGCTTAGTCGGTGTTGATGGACGAATTCAAACACGTAGCTTTGATAATCAAGAGGGACAACGGGTATTTATGACTGAAGTTGTGGCCGATTCCGTTCAGTTTCTTGAGTCAAAAGGATCTTCCCAAGGTGGAGGACAAGGCTCTTCTGGATACCAGACCAATCAAAATCAACAAAGTAATAATAATAACAACAATAATAATAACAACAATAATTATTCTAGACAGAATGATGATGATCCGTTTAAAGATAACGGAGAACCAATTGATATATCAGATGATGATTTACCATTCTAAATAAAAAAGGAGGGTATTATTATGGCACCTCGTCGTGGACGCGCAAAGCGTCGTAAAGTGTGTTTTTTCACAGCGAACGGTATTACACACATCGATTATAAAGACGTTGATTTACTAAGACGTTTCGTTTCAGAGCGTGGGAAAATTCTTCCTCGCCGTGTAACTGGTACTTCTGCTAAATACCAACGTAAATTAACAAGAGCAATCAAACGTGCTCGTACAATGGCTTTATTGCCTTACGTAACTGAGTAATAAAATGAAACCCTGTTTTGGTCTCTGCGGAGATTATAAACAGGGTTTTTAATTTTATATTGGGTCATTAAAATTGCAAGAAGCAAGAGCGGGAGGATAGGCTGCATCAGTACTAAAGACATCTATTTGCAATAAGTAAGTATTTTTAACATAATAACCGCTTTCATAATAAATTGTTTGTTATATATGTTGACAAACAATTATAATCTGCTATGATAAATAAAAATTCAAAAAATTATAATAAATATGAAGATGAAGATAAATTTATTGCAAGAGGAACCTAAGAGAGCTGGTGGTTGCTGCAAACCAGTGTTTCGGGCAATGAATAGCACTTCGGAGTAAGTAGACTGAAAAGATAGTAGGTTTACTCGTCACATGAACGTTACGCATGCCCAATGAAGACTGTACATCATACGGAATTGATTATTTACGTTTAGATGACAGTGACTAAAGGGTGGTACCGCGTTAAGTCCAAACTTTTCGCCCCTTACTATTTTAGAGTAGAGGGTGGGAAGTTTTTTTATTTACCTTTTTTTCAGAAGTTAAGCAAAGTTGAAGTGAAAGGAGTACGCTGATCAATATTAAATTTGACATTTGTGGATCTAAAAATAAACTGGGCTAGCAAGTATAAATGGCTGTCCCATAGGACAAAACACAAAATTTATAAGGGGGACGAATTAGATGACGTTTAAGGTATTAATTAGTGATCCGTTAAGTGAAGAAGGAATTCAACCATTGCAGGAAGCAAAAGAAGTGGAAGTAACGATAAATACGGGTCTTAAACCTGATGAGCTAAAAGCAATTATTGGAGAATACGATGCACTCTTAGTTCGAAGCCAAACGAAAGTAACACGTGACATTATTGAAAAGGCGAGCAATCTGAAGATTATTGGTCGTGCTGGTGTAGGTGTTGATAATATCGATTTAGATGCAGCTACAGAGCATGGTGTTATCGTGGTCAATGCACCTGATGGAAATACAAATTCAGCTGCAGAGCATACGATGGCTATGATTATGTCTCTTGCTCGTAATATACCTCAAGCCTATTATGCATTAAAGAATCAGCGTTGGGATCGCAAAAAGTATGTAGGTGTTGAATTAAAAAATAAAACACTTGGTATAGTAGGTCTAGGTCGAATTGGTGCGGAAGTTGCATCGAGGGCAAAAGGACAACGTATGAATGTAGTTGCTTATGACCCATTTTTGACAGAAGAAAAAGCGGATGAAATGGGGATTGGATACGGTACGTTGGATGAAGTATTGCAGCAAGCCGATTTTATCACGGTCCATACGCCGCTATTAAAAGAAACGCATCACATAATTAATCGTGATGCATTTGCAAAAATGAAGGATGGCGTCCGCATTGTTAACTGTGCACGAGGCGGTATTATTGATGAAGATGCACTATTTGATGCAATTGTTTCTGGAAAAGTGGCTGGTGCAGGGTTGGACGTATTCGAAGAAGAGCCAATTACAGATCATAAATTGTTAGAGTTAACAGAAGTAATAGCAACACCACACCTTGGTGCAAGTACTGTAGAAGCACAGGAAAGCGTTGCTATTGATGTGAGCCAGGATGTAGTCAACTTCTTAACTGGTGGAGGAATCGCCAGAAACCCTGTTAATTTATCTTCTGTTCCTAAAGAAGTCATGAAGAAAATTGAACCATACTTCCATTTAGCTGAGAAGATGGGCGCATTTCTTTCATATCTAACGAAAGCAGCAATAGAAGAAATTAACATATATTATTCAGGAGAACTCGCAGATTTAGAAGTATCACCGTTATCAAGAAACACAGTAAAAGGACTGCTGAAACGCCATTTAGGAGATCATGTTAATGAAGTAAATGCAGCCTTTTTAGCAGAAAAGAAAGGTATTACAATCAAGGAGCATAAGACGAGCAAAACAAAAGGCTTTACGAACTTACTAACAGTGACTGTTCAAACGAAGAATGGTGTTAGAAGAGTAGCAGGCACGTTGTTAAATGGACTTGGCCCACGTATTGTAAAGGTTGATCAATATAGCGTCGATGTCGTACCGGAAGGACATTTAATCTTTGTAAGCCATAAAGACCAGCCAGGTGTTATTGGCCGAGTTGGTAGTTTATTAGCTGAGCAAGATATAAATATCGCAACCATGCAGGTTGGTCGTTCAGATGTTGGTGGCGATGCAATCATGATGTTAACGGTTGATCGTCATGTGGAAGAAGCAGGTTTGCAGCAATTAACAGAACTAGTCGATATCAATGCGGTAACTGCGATTGATCTATAGGCAAGTGTGTAGTAATAAAGGCAATTTCTAAAAGGTTGTTGTATTGAGTAAAATAGCTAGAATGCGACGTAGCGTGTTGGACAGCCGCTGTAAAAAATACGCTTGCCACGGGGCGGTGGTGAGTCGCTAACGGCCACCACTGCACTTATCTGTGACAATATAGGCAATATTAGAATTGTGCGGCCATCAGCGCGCTTATTTGAATAAAACCCTTGATATAGTTTGCTATTTATAGTAAATAAGGTCTGTGGTGGCCGCCAAATCATTAAAACTGGTATTTTACGTGAAATAAGGTCTCCTGTGGCCGCTAAAAGTTTTTAAGATTCTCGTTCTAAAAATCCTGTCAGGCTTCCAGCATTCTCAGCTGAAATCACGAGCACTACGCCGGATTTTATTTCAATTATAAAGTTTAAAAAGCAACTTACGAGAAGAGCTAAAAATAGTGTGAAAAAGGACACCATATACAGGTTATAATAACCTTAAATGGTGTCCTTTCTTTATACTGATTGCTCCTGATTCAGGCGCTCGAGTATCGGATATATTTCTTCTAAATGTTGAATTTCATAAGTTGGTTCTACTTCACTCTGCGGTTTATTATTTTTGTTAACCCAAACCGATTTGATGCCTGCACGTGATGCTCCTAATATATCAGTCATTAGGTTATCACCTACCATCAATACTTCATCGGGAGATAGCGAAACTAATTTTAAGGCATGCTCAAAGATTGATTTATCAGGCTTGCCTATTCCGAAAGCACCAGATATTACAATGTGTTCAAAATAAGGATCAAGCTCAGGTGTCAATGCCAGTTTTGTTTTTTGTAAACTTGGTGAACCGTTCGTCAGGAGTAATAGCTTGTACTGATCAACGAGTTGCTCTAATACGTGAAAAGATTCCTCGTATAGAAAAGGATGTTTTCGACGCTCTTGTGGAAAACGCTCTGCAAGTTCTTGACCAAAGTCTTCATCATCAATACCAACTGCCTGTAAGCCATTTGTCCATGCATCTTTTCGGTAAGTTGGAACAACCTCACTCATTTCACGAAAATTATCATCATCATCATCTAAAAAATCTCCCCAAAGTCCTTCAAATGGATTGATGCCAATTTGTTGGGTAAATGGATAAAATGAGTATGATGAATAAAGTTCCCTTGCCTGCTCTCGAACAGCAGACTCTAATTTCGCGGGATCAACTTGATAGCGTTCCTGTGCTAATTTACACGTTGTTGAAAAGGCAGCTTGGACACTTTTCTCGTCCCATAATAGGGTATCATCTAAATCGAAGAATACAGCTTTGATCATGTTTGAATATCCTCCTTTAATGGAAGCGTAACATTTTTAGTAGATTGAAGACAAATAATAGATTAGATACGAAGACCTCACCTCTTTATTATAATATAGTAGATAGATAATACAACTAGATTAAGGTACTAAATCGATATAGATGGGACTGGAAAATAGTTTAATTTGTAAATATACTAAAGAATCGTTTATAATCATGTAGTACCCTTTATAAATAAAGAAAAAACATATAGACAAGAAGAGCACAGCGCACGCAAGCTGTGCTCTTTCTAACAAAGGGAATGTAGCGTATAATTTAATAAACGTAGCAGAAATATCCGCTACCCAAGCTGCCATTATTATAAGGAAATGAAATCAAGCTGAGGTGTCCATATCATGAAGAACTCTAGACAAATTACAGAAGGAGCAATACTGACTGCTATCTATATCGTTCTGTTATTCATCACCATTTATGTTCCGTTGCTCGGTTCGATCAGTATGTTTGCCATCCCTGTACCGTTTGTCATTTATGCATATCGTCACGGTTGGAAGCCGTCCTTAATGATGGGGATACTAGCCGTTATATTAACAATACTTGTTTCTATTGTATCAATACCATTGACGATCTTGTCAGGTCTTGGAGGAATTATCATTGGTAGTGCTATGAATCAAAAGTTAACACCATATGAAACATGGGCTAGAGGAACATTAGGCTTTGTCGTTGGAATTATATTCACATTGTTAATATCACAGTGGCTCCTACAAGTGAATTTTGTTGATGAGTTAAATCAAATGATGGATTTGTATATAGAAACCACTGAGTCGATGATAGAACAATTCAATATGCAAGTGACAGAAGCCGACTTGGAATTAATCCAACAACTAACGAGTTTTATGATTGACCTGTTACCTACCATGATTGTATTAATGGGTATAATAATGGCATTTATTGCTCAATGGATTAGCTATAAAATCGTTAACCGGATAAATAAGACTGATTTTAGATTTCCGAAATTTAGAGATTTCAAACTGCCGACAGCATTAATATGGATTTATCTATTTGCGATGATTGTAAGTTTTTTTCAACAAGACCCATCAGGTGTTTGGTACGTTGCTACAGTTAACGTCCTGAATTTAGCGGGCATATTAATAGTATTACAAGGTATTTCATTTGTATTGTATTATTCCTATGTAAAAAAACTACCTAAGGCAGTAACAGTTATTGTTATTATTGCACTGCTATTAATTCCGCATATTGGACTGTACCTGTTAAGAATCTTAGGTATAATTGATTTAGGTTTTTCCATAAGAGGGCTGATTAAATAGAACTAACGGGCTCAGATTTATCGATATAGGAGCTGACTAGCATGCCGGAATTTTTTAAAAAACCAACTTTAAGTAATCATATATGGGTCATTTATACGCTGTCCTTTGTGTTATTAGGGTTACTTTGGTATTTTCAATGGATACTCGGGTTAATCATGACCTTGCTTTTATTTGCGTCATTATATAATAGTATTAAATCCGAGAAACATTTGTTAAATGAAACAGAAGAATATATCTCGACATTATCTCACCGAGTAAAAAAGGTTGGTGAAGAGGCATTATTAGAGATGCCGATTGGAATCGTGTTATATGGAGAGGATTATGGAATTGAATGGACCAATCCATATATGAACCAATTTGCTGACGAAACATTTGTCGGAAAATCAATTGAAGCATTATCAAGCGATTTAATTTCTACTATAAAAGATGGGAAAAATGAGGCTTGGTTATCATTAGATGGTTATGATTTTCAAACCTCAATTAAACGAGAAGAGCGGTTATTGTATTTATTTGATCGAACAAAACAGACGGAAATTCAAAATTTATATCACAATGAACAAACAGTGTTAGGCATTATCTTTTTAGATAATTATGAAGAAATTACGCAAGCAATGGATGATACGGCAAAAAGTACAATCAATTCGAGAGTAACGACGATATTAAATGAATGGTCTACCGATTTCGGTATTTATTTAAAGCGAATTTCACAGGAACGTTTTTTAGCGATATTTAATCAGCAAATTCTTACACAATTAGAGAAATCAAAATTTGAAATCTTAGATGAAGTACGCGAGTTAATTTCTGATAAAAATGTCCCACTTACGCTGAGCATAGGTATTGGCTTGGGAGGACAGTCCCTGCCCACATTGGGTGAGCTTGCACAGTCTAGCGTCGATTTAGCACTCGGGCGCGGTGGAGATCAAGTTGTCATCAAGGATGAATCAGGAAAGGTACGTTTTTACGGCGGGAAAACAAATCCGATGGAAAAACGGACGCGGGTTCGGGCTAGAGTTATCTCTCACGCCTTAAAAGAGCTTGTTAATGATAGTGATCAAGTTCTGATCATGGGTCATAAAGCACCTGACATGGACTCTCTAGGGGCCGCAATTGGTATATTAAAGGTCGCAGAGGCAAACGGTGTCGATGGGCACATTGTTATTGATTCTGAGGATATTGATACAGGTGTGCAACGATTGGTTGAAGAAATACAAGAACATGAAGGATTGTGGTCAAGCTTTATCGAGCGGGACTATGCACTCGATATTGTTACAAAAAACACGTTAATCGTTGTTGTCGATACGCACAAGCCCTCACTAGTTATGGAGGAGAAGCTTCTTAATAAGACAGACAGAATCGTTGTGATTGATCACCACCGTAGAGGTGAAGAGTTTATCAAAAATGCGATACTTGTCTATATGGAACCTTATGCATCGTCGACAGCTGAATTAGTTACCGAGTTACTTGAATATCAACCGAAAAAACTTAAGCTATCTATGTTAGAGTCAACAGCCTTGCTAGCAGGTATTATTGTCGATACAAAAAGCTTTACATTGCGAACGGGATCAAGAACCTTTGATGCAGCATCCTATTTACGATCTCGTGGCGCAGATACAGTATTAGTACAGAAGTTTATGAAAGAAGATTTAGATATATACGTTAGACGGAGCCATCTGATTGAAAGTACGCAATTGTATCGTCAAGGGATAGCGATATCGAAAGGGGAACCTGGGCAGAGCTTTAATCCAGTCATTATTGCTCAAGCCGCAGATACGCTGTTAACGATGAGTGGTATTGTTGCATCATTTGTCATTTCTGAACGTAAGGATGGCCGCATAGGAATTAGTGCTAGATCCTTAGGTGATATCAATGTACAGATTATTATGGAAAAGATGAATGGCGGCGGTCACCTAACAAATGCAGCTACACAGTTAGAAGATACAACGATTGATGAAGCTAATCACCAACTAAAAGAAATAATAGATGAATACTTTGAAGGAGGAGATTCCGAATGAAGGTAATATTTACACAAGATGTTAAAGGTAAAGGTAAAAAAGGTGAAGTGAAAAATGTCTCTGATGGTTATGCGCGTAACTATCTATTAAAAAATAATCTAGCTGAAGAAGCTACATCAGGAAACTTAAAAGCATTAGATGCAAAAAAAAATAAAGAAAAGCAGCTTGTGCATCAAGAAGTTGAAGAAGCTGAAAAGTTGAAAGAAAAATTAGCAAAGCTACCCGTAGAATTAAAAGCTAAATCTGGTGAAGGCGGACGTTTATTCGGATCAATTACAAGTAAACAAATTGCTGAACAGCTTAAGAAATCTTACAAAATTAACATTGATAAACGTAAAATTGAATTGGACAACCCTATAAGAGCATTAGGTTATACAGATGTACCAGTTAAAATTCATCCTGAAGTTACAGGTACCATTAAAGTGCACGTGACAGAGGAATGATCAACAAAGTTACTTGGGATAAACGGCAATGGTATGATCTATCATCGTACCATCATGGAAAGGAGGAGGGTTCTATATGAGTGAAGAGTGGAATGATCGCACGCCACCACATAATATAGAAGCGGAGCAGGCGGTACTAGGTGCTGTATTTTTAGAGCCAGAATCGCTATCACGCGCAGCAGAATTATTATTATCAGATGATTTTTATCGTGCTAGTCATCAACGTATATTTGCAGTCATGACAGGCCTCTCCGACAAAGGTGAGCCGATCGATCTAGTAACTGTTACTACAGCACTATCAAATTTAAAACAGTTAGACGATATTGGGGGAGTTTCTTACCTTAGTGACCTTGCTAACTCGGTACCTACTGCAGCAAATATGGAGTACTATTGTAAGATTGTTGAAGAAAAGGCCCTACTTCGTCGACTAATACGAACAGCAACAGATATTGTTACGGATAGTTTTTCTAAAGAAGATGCTGTGAATGATTTACTAAATGATGCCGAAAAAAGCATATTGGAAGTTTCTCAACGTAAAAATGCGAAAGCCTTCCAAAATATTAAAGATGTTTTAATAGATGTATATGATAGTATTGAACAACTGCACCATCAAAATGGAGAAACTACCGGTATAGCGACGGGTTATAGAGATCTTGACAAAATAACGTCAGGATTTCAGCGAAATGATTTAATTATTATTGCTGCTCGTCCATCAGTAGGTAAAACGGCATTTGCATTAAATATTGCACAAAATGTTGCGATTCATGCAAATGAGAATGTTGCTATCTTTAGTTTGGAGATGGGTGCAGAACAACTCGTATCACGTATGTTATGTGCAGAAGGAAATATTGATGCACAGCGACTCCGGACTGGTAAACTCGATGCGGAAGACTGGGGTAAGCTGACGATGGCAATGGGAAGTTTGTCCCATGCAGGTATTTACATTGATGATGCGCCTGGTATACGGGTGAGTGATATTCGTTCTAAATGCCGTAGATTAAAACAAGAACATGGCTTAGGCATGATTTTAATTGACTACCTACAGTTAATTCAAGGTAGTGCTAATTCAAAAGAAAACCGTCAACAAGAAGTATCGGAAATTTCCCGGTCTCTAAAAGCACTGGCTAGAGAGTTAAATGTACCACTTATTGCACTATCACAGCTTTCTCGTGGTGTGGAGACACGTCAGGATAAACGTCCGATGATGTCCGACTTACGTGAATCTGGAAGTATTGAGCAGGATGCGGACATTGTAGGTTTCTTGTACCGTGACGATTATTATGATAAAGAATCAGAGAAACAGAATATCATAGAAATCATTATTTCTAAGCAGCGTAATGGTCCTGTTGGTACAGTAGAGCTAGCCTTTGTAAAAGAATATAATAAGTTCGTAAATTTGGAGCACAGGTATCAAGAAAGTGACATCCCACCAACGCCAGTAGGTGCGGGTGTATAATCTAGTAACCTATTTTCAAGAGAGAGCCTAGTAACTAAGGCTTCTTTTTTTGGATAAAAATATTTTACAGTGGAACGCTATGAATATATAGGATATGCAGCCAATTTGACAAGAAAAGGAACAATCATCAGTAATATAACGGAATATAAACGAACGTAGTTATCTAATTAGTTAGAAAATGTTCGTCATTAACATTGACAGTCTGTTATACGATTGATAAACTAGCTTTGGTGCAATGGAATAACAAACAATAAATATAATTTGGCGGAGGTGCCCATATGTCCTCAGTAGTAGTAGTCGGAACCCAGTGGGGAGACGAAGGAAAAGGTAAAATAACTGATTTTCTTTCACAAAACGCAGAAGTTGTTGCTCGTTACCAAGGCGGGAATAATGCTGGACATACGATTAAATTTGATAATGTTACGTATAAATTACACTTGATTCCATCAGGGATCTTTTTTAATGATAAAACATGTATCTTAGGAAATGGCATGGTTATTGATCCAAAGGCATTAGTGGAAGAACTCAAGTATTTGCATGATAAAGGTGTAAGTACCGACAATCTAAGAATAAGTAATCGTGCACATGTTATCTTACCTTACCATCTAAAACTGGATGCACTTCAAGAAGAAGAAAAAGGTGTCAATAAGATAGGTACTACCAAAAAAGGTATTGGCCCGGCTTATATGGATAAGGCTGCACGTGTGGGTATCCGAATTGCTGATCTATTAGATAAAGAAGCATTTAAAGAAAAACTGGAACTAAATCTACAAGATAAAAACCGCTTATTTGAGAAAGTATATGAAACGGATCGAATCGAAGTAGCAGACATATTGGAAGAGTATTACGAATATGGACAACAAGTAGCAAAATATGTTTGTGATACCTCTGTTGTATTAAATGATGCTCTCGATCAAGGACGCCGTGTCTTATTCGAAGGAGCACAAGGTGTTATGCTTGATATTGATCAGGGGACATATCCATTTGTTACTTCTTCTAATCCAATTGCTGGTGGCGTTACTATTGGATCTGGTGTTGGTCCTTCTAAGATCAATCACGTTGTCGGTGTGTCTAAAGCATATACGACAAGAGTTGGAGACGGTCCTTTCCCTACAGAGCTGGACAATGAAATCGGCACACAAATAAGAGAAGTAGGCCGCGAGTATGGTACAACAACTGGAAGACCAAGAAGAGTCGGATGGTTCGATAGCGTCGTTGTTCGTCATGCAAAACGTGTTAGTGGTATTACTGATTTATCTTTGAATTCAATTGACGTACTTACTGGTATTGAAACATTAAAGATTTGTACCGCTTATCGATACAAAGGCGAACTTATGAATGAATTTCCGGCAAGCTTAAAAGTGTTAGCGGATTGTGAACCAATATATGAAGAGATGCCTGGTTGGACGGAAGATATTACAGGTGTTAGTAACCTGCACGAACTGCCAGAAAATGCACGTCATTATATAGAAAGAATCTCACAACTAACAGAAATACCATTATCAATCTTCTCTGTTGGTCCTGATCGCAAGCAAACGAATGTTGTCAGAGGTGTTTATAGTTAAATTGACCTTGTTATAAAACAGGTAGGGTGCTACAATCCTACCTGTTTTTTTGTCTGTTTTCCGAGTGAATACATGATACTTCGACAATTAGATAGTAGAATCATGTAATATATCTGAAAAATATCTATAAAAAAACTTCCATTAATAATACCTTTTACACAAAAATAGAATAAAGTCTGTATTATTACAGGTTAATATTGGAAGTTATTATACAATTATATTACATTGTTGAAATAACGGTTTCATTATCTACCATTCATATGATAGATTAGTAAAGGGAAAAACTAAACGGTAAGAATCATAAAAGAATTATTTTAGGGGTTTTTGCATTTAGGAGGAACGGATTATGTGGAACAACAAAAAAGGTAAAGAGAACCAACTTAATAACTTATACCCACAGCAAGCCTACCATAAACCATACAGTCTATTGAAAAAAACAGCAATTACTACTTTTATTGGTGTAGGTTTAACGTTTAACATAGCTTTTGCAAATGATGATGGGTTATCAACCATTTTCCATGTATACGTTGACGGTGAACACGTTGGCCAAGTTGATAGTAAAGAAGTTATTCAAGCTTATGTAGATAAACGAGTAAGCGCTCAACAGGAGCAAAATAAAGACTTAGCCTTTACAGTCGGTGAAGAAATCTCCTATGTACCTGAGATGGTGTTTGAAGCCTCGGCTAAAAATGAGCAAGTATTAAATCAGCTAGATGAAGAAATATCGATAAAGGTAGATGCATATCAATTAAAGATCGCAGATAAAGTTGTTGGAAACTTCAAAGACAAAGAGACTGCTGAAGCGGTTGTCACTTATTTCGAGTCTAAATACGTGGATCTTGAAACACTAAATAAGATTAAAGATGCATCACAACAGTATCAAGCATTTTCGGATGAAGTAATTCCTGAACCTGAAACAGAATTAAAATTAGGTGAATCTAAAGTATTAGACGTAACTCTATCAGAAGAAGTTTCATATTCTAGTGAAAAAATTTCTGCAGATCAAGTTTTAACAGAAAAGCAAGGTAGAAGACTATTAGAAAAAGGAACTTTACAAGATCAGTTACATAAGGTTGAAAAAGGTGAAGTGTTAGGAGCTATCGCTTCAAAGTATAACCTTACTATGGATGAATTATTAAAAATAAATCCTTCACTTAAAGAAGATTCTATTTTACAAATTGGTCAAGAAATAAACGTAACAGATTACCAGCCATTTCTTGATGTATTTGTTAAAGAAGAAAAACTAGTCGAAGAACAAATTGCTTATGAAAAAGAAGTTGTTACCTCTGACGAGTTATATAAAGGGGATACAACCGTTAGACAAAAAGGGCAAGAAGGAACGAAAGAAGTTCACTATGCTATTGAAAAAGAAAATGGATCTGTAATCTCTCAAGAGATCATTGAACAAAACGTGACGAAAGAGCCTGTTAAAGAAATCATCGTTAAAGGTACGAAGGTGGTTCCCTCACGTGGAACAGGTGAGTTCAAATGGCCAACGGTAGGTGGAAGAATTACTAGTTATGTAGGAAGTCGCTGGGGATCGTATCATAAAGCACTTGACATCGCAGGTGTAAGTAATCGTTCGATTATGGCAATTGATAATGGTGTAGTTGAATTTGCTGGTTGGCAAGGTAGCTATGGTAATAAAGTCGTTATTAACCATAAAAACGGATATAAATCAGTTTATGCCCATCTGTCATCAATAAACGTTAGTGTTGGTCAAACAGTGGTGCGCGGTAAAACAATTGGAATAATGGGTACAACAGGGAATTCTACTGGCATTCATTTACACCTTGAAGTGTATAAAAATGGTTCACTTATTACAAGTCCACAAAATCTATTCTAATATATGTTAATACCCAGGATTTAAATTATAAAAACCTCTTGTCATCAAACGCTGGCAAGGGGTTTTTATTTAAGTTATCGGTTAGATCCTGTAACAGGTAATATGGCTATAGAGACAAGTTGTAAAAATTAAGGTAAAATGAAGGCAGCAAGAGAAAGAAAAGGATGTGAGGTTATGAGTCAAAAGATACTCGTAGTAGATGATGAAAAACCGATTGCGGACATTTTAAAATTCAATTTAGAAAAAGAAGGTTATCAGGTAGTATGCGCCTATGACGGAGATGAAGCGATTCGCATCACAGAACAAGAAAATCCAGATCTGCTCTTGTTAGACATTATGCTACCGAATAAGGATGGTAATGAAGTTTGTAAAGAAATAAGAAAAAAGCATAATATGCCGATTATCATGTTAACTGCAAAGGATTCAGAAATAGATAAAGTGCTAGGTCTTGAGCTTGGTGCTGATGATTACGTAACCAAACCGTTTAGTAATCGTGAAGTGATTGCTCGCGTAAAAGCTAATCTAAGAAGATTAAACCAGCCCACTAATGATCAAGAAAAAGAAACAAGAGACATTACAATTGGAAATCTAACTGTCCACCCAGATGCCTATACCGTTACTAGGAATGGAAAGGAAATTGAATTAACACATCGTGAGTTTGAATTAATTCACTACTTAGGCCGTCATATTGGCCAAGTCATGACTAGAGAGCACCTATTAGAAACGGTTTGGGGCTATGACTATTATGGAGATGTTCGGACTGTAGATGTAACCGTGAGAAGGTTGCGGGAAAAGATTGAGGACAACCCAAGCAACCCACTTTGGATCGTAACAAGGAGAGGTGTTGGATATTACTTGCGAAATCCTGATCAGGAGTAGAGCTACATGAAAAAGGTAGGATTTTTTCAGTCGATCACATTAAAGTTCATTGTTATTCTAATTTTACTACTTCTTCTAGCTATACAAGTAATAGGATATTATTTTGTGCAAGAGTTAGAAGAAAGCCTAGTAGAAAACTTTAATACCAGCCTTGAGGACCGTCTAGAAGATCTTACTTACTATTTAAATGATACCTTTAAAAAAGAGCGAAGTGAGGAAGATCCAACCTTAGAGGATGAAGTAGAAAAGATATTAGATTTATATGACAGTGATCTTTATACAGAGCTTCAAGTCATTGATAAGCAATCTCGTATAATCGGGGCAAATAATGATGATAGTCAATTAGGAAGACGTGTCATTGAAGATATTGACGTAACAAGAGCGATAACTTTCGGATACGAACCGAAGCCTAAGACCTATTTAGATCGATATACACAAAAGCGTATGCTCGTTCGAATCATCCCACTTTACAATGAGGATGAAGTAGTTGGTGTCGTTCGGGTAAAAGCTTCAATGGAAGAAATTTATACACAAGTAAAAAGTATAACTAAAATATTCCTAAATGGTACGTTATTAGCTATAGCTGTATCCGTTATTGTTGGTATTTTAGTTGCCAGAACAATTACAAAGCCAATTACAGAGATGCGTAAACAGGCAAAAATTATGTCAACTGGAGATTTTTCACAAAAGGTTAATGTATACGGCTATGATGAAATTGGGCAGTTGGCCACTACCTTTAATGAAATGAATGACAAGATTAAACAAGCGCATCTGACAACAGAAGGTGAGCGGAGAAAGCTTAGTTCTGTATTATCTAACATGTCTGATGGTGTTATAGCTACAGATGAAACCGGTGCAATTACTTTGATGAATAAACCAGCTACCAATTTGATTGGTAAGAGCTTCGAAGAAATTAAAGGGAAGCAATTAATAGAAGTGTTGCAAATAGATAATAAAGTCGTTGATCTTATTGAGATCCAGGAAACAGGTTCTGTAATCATTGATTTTAGTGATGAAGAGCAATTTTTCTTAGTAAAAGCAAACTTCTCTATCGTTCAAGACGAAAATGAAATGATCACAGGATTCATCACGGTTATTAGTGATGTTACGGAACAAGAACAGGTAGAAAAAGAGAGACGTGAATTTGTATCTAATGTATCACATGAATTAAGAACGCCATTAACGACGATGCGGAGTTATTTAGAAGCATTAACAGATGGTGCTTGGAAAGATGAGGAGATCGCTCCAAGATTTATGGAAGTAACGCAAAACGAAACAGAACGAATGATTCGGCTTGTAAATGATCTATTACAGTTATCTAAAATGGAAAATAAAGACCATATGCTATATAAAGAAAGAGTAAATATGGTTCCTTATTTACACCACTTAATCGATCGTTTTGAAATAAACAAGACAGAACACATTAGCTTTGTACGTCAATTGCCAAATGAAAATGTATTTATACGATTAGATAAAGATAAAATTACGCAAGTCGTTGATAATATTCTTTCTAATGCAATCAAGTATTCTCCAGAAGGTGGAAAGATATCAATTAAAGTTATTAAGGATAAGCATAAGCTTGTGGTTAGTATTTCTGATGAAGGCATGGGGATTGCCAGAGAAAAGCTGGACAAGATATTTGATCGTTTTTACCGAGCAGATAAAGCAAGGTCTAGAAATTTAGGTGGAACTGGTTTGGGATTAGCCATTGCTAAAGAAATTGTTGACGCTCACCACGGACAGATTTGGGCAGATAGTAAGGAAGGTAAAGGAACTACTATTTTCTTTACGTTACCGCTTATGAATAAAAAGCGGAGGGATAAAGCATGAAAATAGAAACGTTAAAATCAATTGTTTTAGTTTTCTTAATTACACTTAGCCTGACACTGACCTTAGGTATATGGAATTATCAGCCAAATGCAAGTCTAGAAGATAGTGATGATAATACAATCGAAGCTAAAATCGGTGGTATTCAAGAGACGAAGAAAAGCATTATTGAACCTTCACAGATGATATATCACATAAATGGAAATCATCAAGGGCTTAAAGATAATCAAATAGAAGATTCTCTATATAAAGAGTTACAGAGTTCGTCAATATATGATTTTAGAAGCATGAATGAAGTAGACAAGATAGGTCCCGAGCAGTCAAATCAATATGTTGAAATAGTATTTCCTACGGCGCTTCCTACAGATGTTATTCAAGATATATTTTCGACAAACGAAGATATTACAATCCCAGGTAAACAGTTTGATCGAATGTACATTATTCTAGATGAAGATCAATCAGAGGAACAAATTCAGTTTGTTAATACCCAAAGTCAAAGCAATATTATAGCTAATATACAGAACTTTCCAGAAGAAAGAGATCAGATTATAAAGTACTATAATTCCAATAATCAATTAATTGATTATCTAGCTTTTAATGGTTTTAATGATATTCCCATCTATGTGCCTAGGGAATCGATTACTTTGGAACGGCATCCATTTCAAGCTAAACAGATTGCAACGAATCCATTAAGAAATGAATTATTCACTAATCCATCTGCAGTTCGCAGTAACAATGAAGATATCTTTGGTCCTGGAGAGCTACTAACCGATGGACAAAGGAAAATGTTCGTCTCAAAAAATTACTATATGGAGTTTACTGATCCAATACAAACAGAAGGTGAACGCGTCACTGGGAGAGATCTGATCACTAATACGTTGGCGTTTATTAATAATCACGATGGTTGGACAACCGAAAAAGAGGATGAGTATATTTTATACGATCTTAATCTTTTGACGAATACAGTTAGATATCGACTAGTCTATGGAGGATATCCTGTCTTAGAAAATGATCAGTTATCCACGATAACTGTGAGCATGAGTAGTCAAAATGTTTCACAGTACTATCGTCCTTTGATCCAGTTACAAGGTCCACCTTTATATGGACAGCAAGTAACGATGCCGTCTGGAGAACAAGTGATAAATGAGATTAACCGTAATCGACAATTTTCATCTCAAGTTATAAGAGATATTAAGATTGGGTATAGAATTGAGGAGCAACAAGGCGCACAATATGTTTTCACCCTAATACCAGCATGGTTTGTGAAAGATGGCCTAGGCTGGAGTGAATTAACATTTGAAGAGATTCCTGTAGAAGGAGGCGAAGGTAATGCAGTGGGGGCAGATTAAAACACTTTTTATCCTTTGTTTCCTTATTCTTGATATTTTTTTAATACAGCAGTTTTTAGTTAGTAGGGAACCAGATATACCTTATTTACCGGAATCAACTGTGGAGGAAATTGTAAAAACAAATATCAAAGGCGTTGAAGATATCCCTACTGAAACAACCCAAGCATCATACTTATATGCTTCAAGGAAACAGTTTACAGAAGAAGAAAAGGCAATGGTCAGTAGTTTTACAAACCAAGAAACAGAAATAGTGAACAACAATTTGATTGTATCCTTGTTTAAAGAACCGCTTGCATATAATCAAGACAATCCATCGGATATTCTTCCAAACTATGTGCTATATAGTGATCAATATGTATATTGGGGAAAAAATGATGCATCTAATACGTTAATTTATTTTCAAAAGAGTGATGACAAGCCGATTTACTATAATAGCGGTGGTATCTTGCTTATCTTCTTAAATGAAGAAGGAGAAATGGTTCAGTACGTGCAAACCATGTTAACGAAGGAAGAAGATGAAGAAGATCAATATGACCTTATTAACGCGTTTGATGCAGTAACGTACTTATATCGTTCTAATTCTTTAATTGAAGAAGATGAAATCACGGATTATCGAATTGGTTATCACACGGTTATTCCACTTTATGATGGTGTACAAGTGTTTGCCCCTGCGTGGAAAATTACCGTTAATGGACAAAAAAATTATATTGTTAATGCAATTGAAGGTCACTCTTATCCGAAGACGGATAATGTGTTCATAAGTGAAACAATTGATGAGTTTTTACAAGTGATGGAAGAAAAACAAGAACCAAGTAGCCTTTTAAGTAAAACAATAAATAGACTAACGACAATTATGGAATCAGATTAATGGAGTGGAGAAACATGAGTTTACGTTTTAGCGTACTAGCTTCAGGTAGTTCCGGGAACGCATTTTATATAGAAACAGAAAAAGAACGAATATTAGTTGATGCAGGATTAAGCGGGAAAGAGTTAGAACGGCTATTTTCAGAAGCACAGCTTGATGCCAAAAATATATCGAAAATTTTAGTAACCCATGAGCATAGTGACCATATAAAGGGATTAGGTATTTTAGCAAGAAAATATAAATTACCGATCTATGCCAATGAAAAGACGTGGAAGGCGATGGGGACTAGTATTGGGAAGCTAGAGCTTGATCAAAAATTCACTTTTAATATGGATGAAGTAAAAACTTTTAACGATCTTGATGTCCAATCGTTTGGTGTATCCCATGATGCAGCTGAACCAATGTTTTACACCTTTCATCACGAAGGTAAAAAAGTGGCATTAGTAACAGACCTTGGGTATGTGTCAGAACGGATTAAAAAAACGGTTGAGAACGCAGATGCCTATATATTTGAATCAAATCATGATGTATCAATGCTTCGCATGGGTCGTTATCCTTGGAGTGTAAAACGAAGAATATTAGGAGACTCTGGTCACGTATCAAATGAAGACTGTGCAATAGCATTAGGTGAAATCATTGGAAATCAAACAAAGCGTATTTATTTAGCCCACTTAAGCAAAGATAACAATATGAAAGATTTGGCGAGGATGTCAGTTGCAAACTACTTAAATGAGAGCGGATTTGCCATTGGCGAAAAAGTAGAGCTCCATGATACAGACCCTCATGCACCGACGCCATTATATGAAGTGGGTTAAATCCGCCATTTACGTATTTCTCACGTCCTTGCCGCGATGAAAGGATGGGTTAGATTTCCATGGGATATTATGATGCGCATTATCGAAAACATCGTAAGAAACGCTCAGGTCTATTGAATTTGTTCATGGGTACTATAATTGGGGGCATATTGGTATTGGTGTTGTTTCCTACTTTTAGAGAAGCGAATTTCTTGCAGGAGGATGCTTCAGAACCTATCAGCACAACGGACAATAATGACTGGAACAACAGGGAATATAGCAATAATAATGCGATTCAGAATCTAAGTGTCAATGTATCAAGTCAAATAACCGATATCGTAGGTAATGTCGCTCCGTCCGTTGTTGGTGTAGTCAATATTCAGTCACAATCTAATTATTGGCTGGAGCACGAGACTAGCCAAGCGGGTACAGGCTCAGGCGTTATTTATAAGCGAACAGATGGGACAGCCTACGTTGTTACGAATCACCATGTCATTTCAGGCGCGGATGAGGTGGAAGTGGTTCTGTCTAATGGTACTCATGTCCAAGCAGAACTACTTGGCAGTGACTTATTCACAGATTTAGCAGTGCTGGAAATGGACAGTGCACAAGTGCAACACGTTATTGATATTGGAAACTCCAATAATGTGAAAGTGGGCGAACCAGCGATTGCAATCGGTAGCCCTTTGGGATTGTACTTATCAGGTTCGGTTACCCAAGGGATCATTAGTGGAAAACAACGTGCGATACCACAGGATTTTGATATGGATGGTAGAGCAGACTGGCAAGCCGAAGTTATTCAGACAGACGCAGCTATCAATCCTGGCAATAGTGGTGGAGCATTAATTAATATGGATGGGCAATTAATCGGTATTAATTCAATGAAAATCGCACAGTCGGCTGTTGAAGGAATAGGGTTTGCAATTCCGATTAATGATGCGATCCCGATCATCGAACAATTGGAACAATATCATAAGGTAACTCGTGCATATTTAGGTGTGGAGTCCTATTCGATTGATGAACTACCTACAGTGGAGTGGCAACGAACCTTGCTATTACCTAAAACTGTAGAAAGTGGTATTTACTTACGAAGCATTGAACCAATGTCCCCTGCCGATCGTGCAGGATTACAAGAATTTGATGTGATTACACATCTAGATGGCGTGCCTATGATCGACATTATTAGCTTGCGAAAGCATCTCTATCAAGAAAAGCAGCCAGGAGACGAGATGTCGGTCACATACTACCGTGACGGAGAAAAACGTGAAACGACAATTACGTTGGCGGCACAGGAGTATTAGGATTAAGTGGGTTGGACAAGGGAAAGTCCAACCTTTTTTATGAAGCCCGCCTAAAGAGGGTAAACATCATAAAATTATGCACAACCTGTGGATAAATATGAGGATAACTATCTATATGTGGTGGCGAACGTGTATTCTTGCAACAAATAACGACAATGGATTGTGGATATGTGGATGGAAACCGGGGATAACTTGTTCATATTACGGGATAACCTGTGAATAATAGTGATTTTTATCAATATGGGTATAAGTATGTGGATAAATGAGCAGTTTTTTGACATAAGTTAAATAGGACAGATACAATATTTATAATAAATAAAAGCGAATCAAGTTGAGGAGGAGACGATCCGTGTACAAGGAGCCGATATTTTTACAACCTGTATTTCAGGAAAGAATCTGGGGTGGCCAAAAACTACATACTGAATTTGGATACGATATTCCGTATACACATACTGGAGAAGCGTGGGTGATTTCAGCGCATCCTAATGGTCCAAGCGAAATTAAAAATGGTCCATTAAAAGGGAAGACGTTAATTGATGCTTGGAACGAACACGGTGAACTGTTTGGTAGAGATGCGGCATCTGATGAAGAGTATCCGCTGTTAGTAAAAATTCTAGATGCAGATAAAGATCTTTCTGTTCAAGTCCATCCGGATGATACATACGCTCGTGAAGTAGAGGGGCAACCTTACGGAAAAACCGAATGCTGGTATGTGGTCAGCGCCGATGAAGATGCCGAAATTATCTTTGGTCATCATGCAAATTCTAGAGAAGAATTACAAAAGATGGTGGATGAAGGTAAATGGGATAGTTTACTACGAAAAGTAAACGTACAAGCTGGTGATTTTGTTTATGTTCCAAGTGGTACGATTCATGCGATTGGTAAAGGAATTGTGATTTTAGAAACACAGCAGAGCTCAGATATTACCTACCGCGTGTATGATTACGATCGTACAGATGATAATGGAAACACACGTGAATTACATTTAGAATCATCGATTGCCGTAACGACTGTGCCACATCAAGCGGTAGACATTGATGAGCAGGTAACTTACGTAGATGATTTGATTGTGAAGAGACTAGTAAAAGAAACATATTTTACTGTTTACCATTGTGAGTTAAGCGGACAAGCGGTACAAAAGCTGGACAATAAATTCTTGCAAGTCAGTGTCCTTGATGGAAGTGCGGAACTAAAAGTTGGTGAGGATACGTATTCGATAGAAAAAGGAGACCACTTTATCCTTCCTACTACAATCGACAGCTATACGTTATCTGGAAATGCTACGTTTATTGCATCGCATACTTAAAATAAAAAAAGATAACCCTCAGCAGGAATACGTTGCTGAGGGTTATTAATTATCCTTTTAGAATGTTATTAATAGTTTGTAGCTCTTTTTCAGTAAATGTAGCATGATCAAATGCCTTTATATTTTCCTCGATTTGTTGGACCTTACTTGCCCCAATTAGTGCGGAAACTACTGATTTTTCCTGAAGTACCCAGACAAGTGCCATTTGTGCCAAGGACTGGCCACGTTCATTAGCAACTTCATTCAACTTTTGCACCTTACTAATCTTTTCAGGTGAGATATCGTTTTCACTTAATGATTTGATATATTGCTTTGCTGCACGAGAATCTTTTGGAATACCATTTAGATATTTGTTTGTAAGCAAGCCTTGTGCAAGTGGAACAAATGCAATGCAGCCAGCACCCTCACGCTCAAGTACATCCGTAAGGCCATCTTCCACCCAACGATCAAGCATAGAATAACGTGCTTGATGAATAATGAATGGTGTCCCTTGATGTTTTAAGATCTTAATTGCCTTCTCGGTATCTTCCGCACCATAATTAGAAATACCTACATATAGTGCTTTGCCTTGTCGTACGATTAAATCAAGCGCAGCCATTGTCTCTTCTAACGGCGTTTCTGGATCTGGACGGTGATGATAAAAAATATCTACATAATCTAATCCCATCCGATTTAAACTTTGATCCAGACTGGACACTAAATATTTCTTTGAACCCCAATCGCCATATGGACCAGGCCACATCGTATAGCCTGCCTTCGTTGAAATAATCATCTCATCACGGTAGCCTTGAAAATCTTTCTTTAATATATGACCAAAGTTTTCTTCCGCAGATCCAGGTGGAGGACCATAGTTGTTCGCAAGGTCAAAATGGGTGATTCCTAAATCAAAAGCGCGTTTTAACATATTTCTTTGGTTTTCAAAACTGTCTTCACCGCCAAAGTTGTTCCAAAGTCCGAGTGATATAGCAGGCAGCTTAACACCTGAATGCCCACAACGATTATAAGGAATAGTTTCATATCTGGTTTCACTAGGTACGTAACTCATAGCATGATACCTCCTGAATTTATGTAAGATTTAATTGTTCTTGTTTATACTTCGATGGATACCAGGAATTATCCTTTATTTAAATGATTATTAATTGAGGATGTCTAGCTCCGAGCGCCAGAAACTAGGCGACTTCACGAATCGCCTTACGATAAGTCATCATTGATTCGCGAGCTCATCATGATTCCTTTATCTCAGTCGATTCGCTCCAGTCGCTACGTTTCTCAGGCGGCGCTCTGTGCTTTTCTTAGTTAATACTTTCTCCCTAGTAGTAATAAAATGAATAACATAACGATATCTAATCTTGCTTTAAATAAGAAAACGAAGAGCCCTTGATGTAATTCAGGTACTTTATTTAACAAAAGAGCAGCGATAATAATGACAAGTAAAGGTATAGTTGCTTGTTTTACATAGTAATCTAAAACAATCATCCCACCGCAAACAATTTCCGTGACAGCAACGATTAGTACGATAAGCTCTGCAGAAGGTATTCCCATAGATGTAAACGCCGCATTAAAATCTGATAAAAACTTCATTAGTCCAGATATGATGAACACATAACCGGTAAGATAGCGAAGTATACGCATCGTTGATATACTTTTCAATACAATCAGCCTCCTAAGGTGTTTGTATTATACGTATGCTAACAATTGGACAGCCTAGACCAATTTTTTAACATCCCCAGGAGGCGAATTAAGATATGCTTAAAACAATATTTAAATTTAGTAACCTACTTCAACAGAAGCAATCACAATATACATTAGATCGTTTTTATCCTCTTTGTCTTCAAGAATAATCCCGCTCGATGTAGCCATACCGCCATCGATCACTTCAACCGTAACCGTACCATAAGGTATTTCCGCTTTAACCTGCTCTTGATCCAATTTTTCTTTATCCAATGGCACAGCTAATTTCACATTCACATACATGTTATCTAATGATTTGTCAGGCAAATAGTTTTCAATTCCTGGCATTGAATTTGAATGAATCGCATTCTGCACTGCGCGTACTGCTGCCTTCGTCACGTTCTGACCATGCACATCAATGCCCATTCCAGTTTCAACAAAAATAATTCGTTCCATTATATAACCTCCTAATACATAGTTTGTACAATAAAACTGATTCCCTAATAACAGTAGGTGAAAACTAAGCGTAAATCAATGAAGTAATCGTGTTATATTTGGTAAACTTAAGATAGACATAATTACAGAAGGGAAATACCCATGAAAATTTCAATTATTTCTGTAGGAAAGCTGAAAGAAAAATACTTAAAACAAGGCATACAAGAATACACGAAGCGGCTTGGAGCATATGCAACGATTGATCTAATTGAAGTAGCTGATGAAAAAGCACCTGAAAACCTGAGTGAAGCAGACATGGTGGAGGTCAAGCGCAAGGAAGGAGCAAGAATCCTCTCAAAAATTTCCCCAGACACCTACGTTATTTCCCTGGAAATAAACGGGGAAATGTTAACTTCAGAAAAGTTCGCGCAAAAGCTGGATCAATTAGCGTTACATGGTAAAAGTAAAATTGCATTGGTGATCGGTGGGTCGTTAGGGTTGAGTGATGAAGTGAGTGGGCGTAGTGATTATGCGTTGTCGTTTTCTAAAATGACATTTCCACATCAGTTGATGAGGTTAGTTTTGTTGGAGCAGGTGTATCGGGCGTTTCGGATTAATCGGGGGGAACCGTATCATAAGTAGGGGTCAAGTTTTACTTGACAACTGCAAAAGATGGTAAAAATCATAAGACAAAACACTACAACCTAGAAGTGAATATCGCGGCTATCGTAGTTGAGAGCCACTAAAAGTAAAAGGAATTTTAAAAGAGAGATAGAGCCACAGCAGATGCTTAGAATCGGATTGTCGGTGTTATAGTACTTAGCAGGTGTGCCTATTTGGAATTATTTAAGACATACCTGCGATTGTTTTCAACACGGAAAAAAGTGAAGGCAATGGTGTCAGTCAATTGTATTTTCACTGTTTATGGCATAACAAGGGGCGTAGATCTTCATTACGCAGCTACTAGCTCAATTTGTCCGCAATACTGAGCGTATCGGTACACCTAATAGGTCTACCCTTATATTTAGCAAAAGGTTGTGTGTATTTGCTAACAGCCTATCGATATAATAGAAAGCTGGGAGATTTTTGAAAGAAACAAAACGTCTTATAATAAGAGAAATGGTGCAGTCCGATTATGATGCATTGTGCAGAATATTGTGTGATGAGGAAGTAATGCGTGCTGCTTATGAAAGTGCATTCAACTTAGAAGAAGCACAAAATTGGCTTAACAGACATCTTAAAAGATATGAAGAGTATGGTTTTGGACTTTGGGCTGTTGTATTAAAAGAAACAAACGAAATGATTGGTCAATGTGGCCTGACAATGCAAGACTGGAGAGAAGAAGAAATTTTGGAAATAGGATTTTTGTTTCAAAAAGCGTATTGGCATAAAGGTTACGCAACAGAAGCGGCAATTGCCTGCAAGGAATACGCTTTCTCAGTTCTTAATGCAAATAAGGTTTTTTCTATTATTAGGGACACAAATATAGCCTCTCAAAAAGTTGCTGTTCGAAACGGTATGAATATTATTGATAAAGATACTAAGAGTTTTAGGAATATAGATATGGAATTTTTTCTGTATGCTGTAGAGAGAACAAAATGAACATAATACAAAGTAATAACAATTGATAATCTAATATGAGTGACCCCACGATTTGGGCACTAATTGGTGTTACCTTTGAAGTACCAGGGTCTAACCCACCAAATAGACAATTGTCCACGAGATGTGTCACTGACCCCTGCTTTTCCAATGACAATAAGACTTAATAATGCGACCAATTAATATAAATTTATTCGCACTGCCACTTTAAGAGTTGGATAGCGTTACGTTTGTTTTTTTTGGGGGAAAGATTGAGGGCATTGTATGTAAAGCGTATTTGGATGAATCACTTCACATCATAAACGCTGTCGTTCCAATGGTTTATTCTGCAATGCAACGGGAAAATGAGTACTATCCTATCATCGGAGGTGTTAATATGCCTTGGGATACACAAGATTTCCCAGACTCTTTGAAAAACTTGCAACCCCCTATTAAGAAGAAAGCAATCGATATCGCTAATGCGATGGTTGAGGAAGGTTATGATGAAAATAGAGCAATTCCCATCGCGATAAGTCAAGCAAAAGAATGGTATGAAAACGCAAGTGAAAAAGAGAAAAATAAGATTATTCAAGAGAGCGACGCGGATCTCAAGTCTCATGACAGTCATAATAGTGCTCGCCCGGAGCTTATTCAAAACAATGAGCATGTTGTTGCACATGAAAACGGTTGGGCTGTACAGGTGGAAAATGCAAAACAGCCTTCGGAAGTGTTTGCAAACAAGCGAGATGCAGTCAGTCGGGCTCGTTACATTGCAAAAAATAAAAAAACCAACTTAATTATTCATAAAAAAGACGGAACAATACAAGAAAAAATCTCATATTAGAGTCAGTTCATAATTACCTTATCCAGCCATTCATATCCGCATAGATTATGGAGGCGGATTGGACATGAAAAATGTGAGTTGCAGGGGTCACATCACCAAATGGACAGTTGTCCACAAGATGGGACTACCCCCCTGCTTTACTGGCACAAAACCCCAATGATCAACATGCTGTTACTTTGCGGGGGAAAGTTACAAATATAGAGTCCCAGTTTGAAAAAGAATTATCCAAAGCGAAAGAATTATTAATAGAAACAGAGCAAGAGGAATGGGAAAGCTCGTTGAAAACGATAAAATAAAATCCAGCTATAATAGTTATAAATTAGTAAACCTCACAAACGCTGTTTACCAACGTTTGTGAGGACTTTTATTTATAAAAAAATAAGAGTAAATTTAAGACCCCAGATCCTTCTGAACCTATCCTAACCATTATCATAGACCTATTGTAAACGCATACATATAATGCTAAAATGAGAAGAAAATAAAATTTATCAGAATTTGTAGAAACCTAGAATAGTTCCAACCTTAGAATTGCCAACTTAGAAGAGGTGTGAAGTGTAAGTCATATATACATGATACGGTAGTAAAACAAGAGGACGAATCTGGTGATTTTCATTAAATAATACAACAGAACCGTCCCCATGTACAGAAAAGGGGAATGGAAATGAACGATGCACTTAGAGCGAGGGAGAAGTATGCTTACACTGGTGGGCTACTTGGACAAAATATCCTTTACAATTTTATGGCCATGTATATCATGTTCTTCTTTACGGATCTTCTTGGCATATCGCCAGCCATCGCTACTATCATTGTAGTAGTAGCCAGCTTGTGGGATGCAGTGAATGACCCGCTAATGGGGATGATTGCGGATAAAACACGAACAAGGTGGGGGAAGTTTAGGCCGTATCTTATTTTTGGTCCGATCGTGTTGGCTGCCACCACCATTTTATGTTTTATCAATTTTAACCTTAGCAGTACAGCGATGATTGTGTTGGTTGCAGGGTGTTACATACTTTGGGGCATGGCCTATACGCTATGCGATATTCCTATTTGGGCGATCTCTTCTGTTGTTTCTAAATATTCGAATGAAAAAAATAAAATGGTCATGCTAGGTAAAATCGGAGGAACAGTAGGAACCGCACTTGCCACAGTAGGTAGTATTATGGTCATCAATGCTTTTGGTGGAGAACGTTTATCCTCTGCCTTCACGATAACTGCAGTGATCATCGCCTCTATCGCTGCACTAATGATGATGACTACTGGACTCACGTTACGAGAGAGAATCCTTCCTGATAAGGTAGTCATTCCGATGCGCAAAAATTTCCAGACCATCACAAAGAACAAGCCACTGATGTGGTTAATGGTTGCACTTTTAATTGTGAATCTCGTCAATGGCATTCGTCAAAGTGCACAAATGTATTTCGTGGTCTATGTATGGGGAGATTCGAGTCAACTTACGAACGTAGGTATTAGCTTGATTGTTGGTATGATCCTTGGGATGGCGTTATCCCCAAAGTTAATGGAAAAGTTCGATAAGCGAAAGTTGTTCATTGCCACCTGCTTGTTCGGAAGTATATTTAGTGCTATCCCATTTTTTGTTGGTGGTGAAAATATTTTGTTTGGCCTCATATTTCTTGGTTTAAGTTTTGCTTTCACTGGGATTACATCGATTGTGACTGTGTCGATGCTTATTGATGCAATCGATTATTCCGAATACAAGCTCGGCTTCCGTGGCGAAGGATTAGTCTTCTCCACCAATACATTTTTAACCAAATTGAGTAGTACCGTTGCAAAGGGTATCCTCGGTATTGGCCTGATTCTGATGAATTATACGGAAGGCCAGACGGTAACAGCAACGACTACGGCTGGATTCAGCGCGATGATGTATTTGGTTCCGGCTATTGCTTTTCTGATCACGATGATCCCGCTCTACTTTTATAAAATAACGGAAGAGGAAAGACAACAAATTAAGTCTGGCTTATTAGAAAAATACGAACATGTAGAATTAGAAAGGAGCATCTAACATGGAGAACATCGATATCACCGCTTTACTTAAAGTACCTTCTGTGGAGGAATGTAAGAAAGTATTATGCATCCAACCCCACCCGGATGATAATGAGATAGGAATGGGGGCTATCATTGCGAAACTAGCTCAAGCAGGTTGCGAGATTCATTACCTTACCATTACAGACGGTAGGCTGGGGAACACAGGCACATCTCATACACCGGACCAATTGGCGTTCGAGCGTAAACGAGAAGCAGAGGCAGCCGGCCGGTTACTGGGGGCAGAAAAGTTCTTCTGGTTAGGTTATAAGGATGGTAGCCTTAATGACATTCCGACTTTAGCGAGCGGGATTGGAGAGGTCATTCGTCGTGAACAATATGACACCGTTTTTTGTCCGGATCCTTGGCTTGCCTATGAATCTCACTATGATCATATCGTAACAGGACAGGCTAGTGCCCAAGCGGCCATTAGCTGTGCACTAAAAGATTATCCAGAGGGCACAAAAACGGATCCTTGCCAGCTCCGTGCAGTAGGATTTTATTTTACAGAAGCACCTAACGCAATCGTAGACGTTACTGAATTTTTTGATGTTAAATTTGAGGCAATGGCTCTGCATAAAACACAAATGAACGAGCAACTACTTGCCCTGTATCGTAAGTATTTCACCTTACGCGGCACCCAGTTATCACAGGATGAAAAGAAAATAGGAGAAGGGGTGAAAATGCTGCAACCACTGCATTTGCATTGTTTTCCAGAAGCAAAAGATATTCAGTAGAGAGTGATGCATTTTCGAAGTGCCACCCACTTAGCTCTTGGAGTCTAGCAAACTGGGAATAATAGATGAGGGGATACATATGAAAAAGATTAGCTTAGTCGTGTTACGTGTTGTGCTATCTGTCGTCGCATTGCTCTTTATTGTTTTTGGAATCCTAGGAATCCGAGACCATTTATGGCATCTGTTAATCGTTGGTGTTATCACTCTTTTTATCACTATTTTCTGGAATGTATTCAAAAGTCGTTCAGACAAAACAGGAATTTCTCCGCTATGGAAAAAATGTAGAAGTTTGATCGTAGGGATTTTAATTGCATATGCCTTGATCGACGTAGGACTTATTACTGCGGGAGTGGTAGCAGCCCAATCTGATTTTTCTGAGGATGAGAATTTGACAGTAGTGGTTCTGGGAACAGATGTTGATGGCGATCAACCAGGTGATTTGTTGAAACCAAGGTTGGACACAGCAGCAACGTATTTAAAAGAGCATCCTGAATCAAAGGTAATCGTCACAGGTAAGGGACGTGGGGAGTACACCGAAGCGGAAGTAATGCATCAATACCTTGTTAAAGTAGGAATCGGAGCAGAACGTATTTATCAAGAGGACCGTGCACAAAGCACAAAAGAAAACTTTATCTTTTCTAAAGAAATCATCCAAGCAGAAAACTTTTCGGAGCAGATCCTATCCGTAACGAACAACTATCACCAGATGCGCGCGTCTATGTATGCAGAACAGAATGGAATTAACGTGAAGACATTATCAGCACCAACCACCTGGTACATGCTGTTTCCACTTTCAGAAAGAGAACGTTATATCATTTTGACAGAATGGTTGGGCTTAACTCCTGATTTAGTGAATAAGTATCAGGAAATATAGGAACTTATCGGCTTTTTCAATTCATGTGAGCATGATTTAGATTATAACTTCATTGATGCCAAGTGTGTACAAGAGTCAGCACGAGGTGGCTCGCACTAATTTTTTTATACATAGATGTTTTCACGATTTGACTATCACTGTTTTTTTGCTACCGTTTTCCATTAATTATTATAATGGAAACAGAGTTTTAAAGGAGGAAGTATAGGGCCTTTGAGTATCAAGTAGCAAAAAACTGTTCGGATGAGAAATTTATTAAGAATAATAATTTGAAAGCAATAATTACTTGGGGTAGGAATTAAGAAATTAGTTTAACTGTATTATAATTTAAAAGGCTGTGAGCAATTGCGCACAACCTTTATAGAACATGTATCTTTAATTAATTTGATCAATACTACCTGAAGATATGTCTGTAAAGTTTACTAAATCAAAATTATCCTCGTATCTAACATAGTTATTAAAGAAATTCACATCTATGCCAGTTATTCTGTGGAAAAATGGAATTTCTACTTTCCAATCCTTTTCGATCATCTCATAAATATCTATGATTTCCCTTTTAGCAACTAGATCAATCATTGATTTAATTTTTTGTGGCTTTTGTATTTGTAGAATTTCATCTAATGGCTCACTTTTCAAATAAGCTTTTCGATGAAGAGCGGCATAGTAATTTCGATGTTTTTTTGCATCTAATATACCTAAATTTGCTGCTCGATAGCCGAGAACTTGCAATGATGTTTTCCATTTCTTTTTTATATCAATATATGCGTCAGGATTGGTTACAGAAGCAACAGTTTTCAAATCTTCTAGAAATGACTCATCAGGTAATAGGAACGCACCAGCAAACAGATTAGCTTCATTCTCTATGTTTTTGTGTTCTGTGCGATTCAAATTTGTAAATTCAACTTTAAAGTGAAATAACAAATGCCCGAGTTCATGCGCTAGATCGAAATTTCGGCGTACAGCTGAACGCTTCATATTGCCTAATATAATAAACGGACGGTCTTTTTTAGTCCATAAACTATAAGCATCAATTTCATCACCAATGGCTTTTTCAAAAATAAAGATACCACTTTTTTCTAATAAGAACATTAAATTGTCATTTGTGTAATTATTAAGACCTAAGCTTTCTCGTGCAAGTTTGGCCACGGTATTTATTTGTATTTTTCTATCATCGTTAGCGTTATTTAAATAGTTTATAACTTCATCTCTTAATTGAATTATTTTTTGTGTTGGAAGTGTTAAGTTAGCTGTTAAATAGTTAACAAAACTATCTAAATATTCAACATGCTTTGCTTCTGCTTGTGTTTTAGAAATGACATTCATTACCTTAGAACGATAGGCAATGTTCATAAAGGGTATATTTTCATTTTCAAAGTAGCGCTTTAGTACATCCTGTTTATAAAAATATTTACTCTTCACATTGAAGATGGATTTTAAATCATTTACAATTTGCATTTTGGGTGTCGTGTAATTATTCTCATATTGCCAAACTGCTTGTTCTGTTACATGTAGCATTTCAGAGAGCTGTTTGCGTGAATATCCATGTAGGATACGAAGATTAGTTAAATTTTCACCAATAAACATAACGCTCCCCCTTATCTATGAAGGTCTAATTAGTTTCTTTATCCTTATCTTCGAAGATTCCTATGTCGAAAGCTGCAGGGTCAATTATACCATGATCTTGTTCTGGTGCAATCACTTCTCGTTCTTCATCTGTTAGCTCTGAATTAGAGATGTACTCCGAAAGATTTTCAATTCTATATGCTATATTGTTGGCTGGGTTAGGCAAATAATGCATAATTTCCGAAATCTGATATGCATCATCAATTTTGTAAGTGAGGATATGGAATTCATCATAATCTGATTGAAATAGTTCAATCTCGTCTTTAATTTGTTCTTCCGTAACAAATAGGGAAAGTTGCTCACTTGGTTCACTAGAGTGTTGGATTGAAGTAGGAGATAGAAAATCAAGACTTTGATTTATTTTAGAAAGCTCATGGAGATATGTTCTTGTATGTCCTTTGTTTATATTATTAGGTAATACTGCCTGTGAAAAGCAATTTTCATTAAAATATGCAGCATTTTTAATAAGGAAAAGCTTCTTGGTTTCACCATGAATGAATTGTAAGTAATCCCATGTTAGTCCAGCCTTTGACCTTTTATAAGATAGATTTAATTCAGGGCTGATTTCCGCAATCTTACTCTCAATGAAATTACCTTTAGTCCACGCGAAAGCAGAACTAATTGTCATTTTCTCATGACGATCTTTACGATGCTCGATGTAATCTCGATAACCTTCTACGATTGCGTTAACAATCATTTCACTATCATTCGGATTAAATTTATATTTTTCCATATCTACCACTCCTAACAAACTTTTCTTGGTATCATTTTACATTAAATAGAGTGGGAAATATATGATTTTTTTGTTTTTTTTTAAAGTTTTAATGATAAATGTCTATTGATTTATAGTATTGCTTTTAAAAATAATATAATTTCATTTCCTAATAATGATTGAGAGGTTAAATTTATTTGTGTTTTTCAATTCATTATTTTAAGAAAATCACCAGTTTTTCTTAATCAATATTAACAACTATACAAATTTACAGTATATTAAATTGTAATTAGCTTATGGGATCGCGTGTTTGCCGCGCGTACTTATTTCAGTAGAGAGGTTTGGACGAAAATATGTGTTGATGAAAATTGTTCAAATTGTATGATATACAGAACATCTATCTTGCACTCAATGTGTAAAAACAGCAGTGGGTGTAAAGTAATTAGAAATATTTTTTGGAGTCTTTGATAAAAAAGAAAATCCATGTCGCTATAAGAATCATGATTCAAAAGATATTTGGGTTTATGACATATCGTTTAAAAATCCCTTCGAAATTACGAAGGGATTTTTAAACAACTGCATATTAACAAAATCGAAATCTAATCTTTTATATACTGCTCATACCCATTTTCAGCTACTGCTTTGATTGCATACTCAGGGCCGTCTGTAATTAGGTACCATGAACTCAATTTTTCATGAATTTCAAACACCGATGCTTCTTCTCCATTTACAATAATATGGTCAAATCCATCTGGCACAGCCCCACAATATAACGCATTGGTCGTACCCAAAACTTGCCATTCCTTTTCACAAGTAGTTCCCATTCCACGTTCCCACTTATTGTCGATTTTTTCAAAGTAAGCTAGACTAGGAGATGTCACGTTATCTTCACTCCCTTTATATGTGGTGTAAAAAGCTACGCCATCATTTTCATTTTCCACAAGGTCAATAATGTTGACCCCATCAACGCCTGCTTCAATTCTTTCTTGTATAACTGCTTCCTCAAAAGCATTATCATTTTGTCCTTGAGAAGAACAACCTACTATTGTGAATAGGATACATACAAAAAACGTAATTCCTAGCATTTTTTTCACACTATTCCTCCTCTTGTTTATCAAGCTATGAACAGTATAGCGTTACTTTTCCTAATTGATGAGTATACCCTGGTATACAAACGTAGTAAGACTGGCAGCTTAAATCAGGATGTAATTTATAAGTTGAAAATGACCTCTTTAGATCAGGGGTCATTATATTGACATTATATAAAAGACTCAGTTATTTAATTTTCGTTAACACACACCAATCTTTGAAATAAAATAAAATCCGAGCCCCCACTAACGTTTTATAGCCACAAAAAATGCTAGAATTAAGCCTAGACTTCCTAACGTTTCCATATAGCGATCGTAAGTTGAAGTAGCTTCGATGTAGACCAAGGGGTATATAAGCAAGGTCCAATCAAGGAGGAACTCTATAGTGGATAAGCGATTCGGATGGGCATATATAGGAAGTGGTGGGATAGCAAGAAAAACTGCTAGTCAAATACTTGCTACAAATAATCATAAAATAGTTTCCGTGTGGTCTAATCGAAAAGAAAATGCAGATGATTTTGCTAAGAAATATAATTGTTTAGCATTTGAAAGTATGGAAGATGCTGTGCAACAACAAGGGGTAGAAGGTGTGTACATTGCAACACCGCATACCGTACATTTTGAAAATGCGATGACAGCATTAAAGTGTCAAAAACCTGTGTTGATTGAAAAGTCGATTACTGTGAATGCAAAAGAGTTAAGGGAGCTATTAGCATACGCGAACAAAAACAATTTGTATGTAGGTGAAGCAATGTGGACGAAATTCAATCCATTAGCTAAATTTATTAAGGATTATGTGAGTTCTGGGAATATAGGCGATGTTTTAGAATTAGAGGCGAGTTTTTGTATTTGGTTTCCACGTAATAAAAGGCTAAATAGGCCTGAATATGGAGGAGGCGCTCTACTAGACCTAGGAGTTTACCCGATTACATATAGTCATATGTTGTTAGGAAAACCAACTAAGATTAATGCCAAAACTAAATTAAATAAATTCGGTGTTGATGGTGATGATCAAATTAAACTTACCAATAAAAATGGTTCCGTAAGCAATTTATCAACCTCGATTTCAAAATATAGAAGTATAAATGCTAACATAGTAGGAAGTAAGGGGAAAATCAAGATACCTAATTTCTTTTTTGGCAACAAAGCATTGATAAATGCCGATGGCAAAAAGTCTGTTTTCAAAACAGACCACAGTTATACGTATCAATTTGATAAAGTTGCAGCAGATATTAGGCTAGGAAAATTAGAAAGTGAAGAAGTACAACATAAAGATAGTCTTGAAATAATCGAAATAATGGATGATTGCCGAGAACAATTTGGCGTGTATTATGAAAACGATAGACACTAAAAGCTGCCCAACTGATTGTTTATCCTTTGTTTCTAAGGCATTGGAAGGACTTCTTACTTTTTTACTGACAATAAATAGTTTATAATTATCAAATAATAGTAGCTGTTTTATTTTTAAAATAATTATAATAGAATTATGATAGGCTTATAATAGAGATATAAAAGGTATGTTCCAAGGTGGCACCTTAACGAACTGACACCTGAGTAGGAGTGCCTAATCTTTTTTTGCAAAAATTAGGGGATAAGGAAGGTTATAATGAGTAATGAACTGAACAAAACAGACGTAATCCTAATTGGTGCCGGAGTTATGAGCGTCACTTTGGGATCTTTATTGAAAGAACTAGCGCCATCCATGGACATCAAAGTATTTGAGAAGCTCGGCAAAGCAGGAGAAGAAAGTTCTAACGAATGGAACAATGCTGGTACAGGGCATTCGGCACTGTGCGAGCTTAACTATACATCCGAAAAACCTGATGGATCTATAGATTGCAGTAAAGCAATAAAAGTGAATGAACAGTTTCAAGTTTCAAAACAGTTTTGGTCTTTTCTTGTAAATAGAAAGCTTATTAGTAATCCGCAAGATTTTATCATGCCAATACCTCATATGAGCTTAGTGCAAGGGGAGCAAAATGTAACGTTTTTAAAGAAACGTTTTGAAGCGTTATCAAATAACCCATTGTTTCAGGGGATGGAATATTCAGATGACCTTGAAAAACTGAAAGAATGGATTCCGCTGGTCACGGAAGGTCGTACATCCGAAGAACCGATAGCAGCAACGAAGATCGATTCTGGAACTGACGTTAATTTTGGTGCGCTAACACGAAAGTTGTTTGATCACTTAAAGAATGAAAACGTCGATATCAGATATAAACATACCGTAAAAAATATGAAGCAAACGAGTGACGGATCTTGGGAATTAAAAGTACAAAATGATAGCGGTAACGTTGAACGTCATCGTGCAAAATTCGTCTTTATCGGAGGCGGAGGAGGAAGCATCCATTTACTGCAGAAAACCGGTATTCCTGAATCAAAACAGATTGGAGGATTCCCGGTCAGTGGATTATTTATGGTCTGCAACAATCCTGAGGTTGTAGCGCAGCATCATGGAAAAGTATACGGTAAAGCCAAGGTTGGGGCTCCGCCAATGTCTGTTCCGCATTTGGATACTCGTTTTATCGATAATGAAAAATCGCTGCTATTTGGACCGTTTGCTGGCTTCTCACCAAAATTTTTAAAAACAGGATCTTTATTTGATCTAATCACTTCTGTCAAACCAAACAATCTTTTTACGATGTTGGCGGCAGGTGCGAAAAATATGTCCCTGACTAAATATCTGATTCAGCAAGTCATGTTATCGAAAGAAAAGCGCATGGAAGAGTTACGCGAGTTTATCCCAAACGCTAAGAGTGAGGAATGGGATTTAGTAGTCGCAGGACAACGTGTACAAGTGATTAAAGATACGGTAGAAGGCGGCAAAGGAACACTACAATTTGGTACGGAAGTGGTTACTTCTGCTGATGGCTCTATCGCAGCTTTACTCGGTGCTTCTCCTGGTGCATCAACCGCTGTTCACGTTATGCTTGAAGTTATTGCAAAATGCTTCCCAGACCGTATTGACGAGTGGGAACCAAAAATCAAAGAAATGATTCCTTCGTATGGGAAATCACTCATGGATAACCCAGAGCTTTTGCAGGAAATTCAACAATCAACTGCAGATACACTAGGTTTAAGTGAAAAAGAGCAGGTTAGTTCATAATAGAGAAATGTGTAAATCAAAGAACCTTTAATCTAATTTAGATTAAAGGTTCTTGCTCTAGTTTATAGAGTATTATTTGTAAGGGAGAAAATCAGATGGAATGGACAAAAGCAAATTTCCTTTTGACAACCGATAACCAGAAAATAGACGTAAATCAAGTTTATGATTTATTAAAAGACACGTACTGGGCAAAAGACCGTCCCAAATACATAGTAGAAGAAACAGTGAAAAACTCATTGTGCTTCGGTATTGTTAAGGAACAAGAACTGGTAGGCTTTGCTCGAGTGATTACCGATAAAGTTGCTTTTACGTGGCTGTTAGACGTGATTATTAAAGACACGTACCGAGGCGAAGGCCTTGGTAAATGGTTGATGCAATGTATCATGGAACATCCTGATATTATCCACACCTCCATAGGACTGGCAACAAAAGATGCGCATGGGTTATATGAGCAATACGGTTTTAAAGTAGAAGATATGATGATTCGGCGACGGAAGAAGTATCCGGAGAAGAACAGCATAGTGTGAGAGGTGTAGTTTTCATCCTGACTTTCTGACTGTGGTTACTATAAAATGAACATGAATCAACGTACACGTTAACTGCACTATTAGTAGTGCGGTTTTATTTATGGGAATAACCAAACTCATACAGGATAAACTAAAAAAAAGTGCAAAATGGGAGGAAAAAATGACAATTGTACGTCTCGGCTATGTTGCCATGAGCATGGAGTTAACAAATGCTTCTCCTTCACAGACATTGACATATGACAGGTTTCAGAAGATTACAGACAGAGAAGCAGCACTCCGTAAATTGGAGCGGATTTCATTATCAAATCTACATAATACATTAAGAATTCTAAAGCATAATGTAGCTTCTGAGGTGTATTTTTATCGGTTAACTTCTCGCTTGATTCCGCTGGCGAATCATCAGGAATTACTTGATTGGGATTATATGAAACCTTTACGTGAAGCGTTGAGTGAAATTGGCGATTTTGTTAAGCGTCATAACATAAGAGTTGGTTTTCATCCCGATCATTTCGTTTTAATTAATTCGCCTAAAACAGATGTTTTAAAAAATTCGATCATGACGTTAAAAATGCACTACTTACTATTAAAAGGTATGGGAATAGACCCGACACATCGATGTGTCATGCATGTGGGTGGAAATTACAAGGAGACAGAAAAATCACTAGAACGTTTTATCGATAACTGGATGGTTGTTCCAAGAGCGATACAAAAAACAATCATACTTGAAAACGATGATACATCTTTTACCCTAGAGGATACGCTTTTCTTATGCGAAAAATTAGGTATTCCACTCGTATTTGATTACCATCATCACCTTGTTCATCACAACAATGCTAATTGGGAAGAAAATTGGGATCGTGTAGTGCAAACATGGAGCCATTCTCCACTACCGATAAAAATGCATATTTCAAGCCCAAAAAGTAAACAAGCGATTCGGCATCATGCAGATCATATTGATATAAATATGTTTTTCGATTTTTTAAAAGAGATTAAAGGTAGTGTGCCTCAAATCGATTGCATGATTGAAGCAAAGAAGAAAGACGAGGCACTAGTGAAACTAATGGAAGAAGTGAAAAATAGGGACGACATTGAAGTTATTAATGGATCTTCTTTTCACTTAAAATAATAGCAGGAATTGATGGAAGGAGAGTCAGCTGAACATGCTAACTCTCCTTCTTATCGTATAATAGATCAAATATTCCCTATTGACATTAACGCGACGTGAATGTGTACGATTACTATATCAGGAGGTGGCATCATGGAATATACAGTGCAGAAGCTAGCAGAGATCGCGGGTATAAGTAGAAGAACGTTGAGATATTATGATGAAATTGGAATTCTTAAGCCGGCAAGAATCAATTCATCAGGATATCGAATCTATGGTCAAAAAGAGGTGGACCGATTGCAGCACATCCTATTTTATAAAGAGTTAGGCATAAAATTGGAAGAGATCAATGAAATCGTAACAGCACCTACTTTTGATGAGGCAGCGGCACTGAGAAAACACCGTGAGAAGCTTCTTGAGAAAAAAGAACAATTAAACCTGTTAATTGCCAATGTGAACAAGACAATTGCGTCAAAGGAAAGGAGTATTATTATGCAAAATGAAGAAAAGTTTGCAGGCTTTAAGAAAAAGAAAATTGAGGAAAATGAACAGAAGTTTGGCGAAGAAATTCGGGCGAAATATGGTGATGAAACTGTTAATAGATCTAACAATAAAATGAAAAATATGACTCAAGTTGAATATGAGGAATTCACCCGGCTCGAAAATGAAATAATGCTAACACTTGGCACAGCAATCGAAACAGGGGATCCTGCAAGTGAGATAGCACAAAAGACAGCTGATTTGCATCGACAATGGTTAAGTTTTTCCTGGGACAAATATTCTAAAGAAGCACATGCAGGATTGGCTCAAATGTATGTTGATGATGAGCGGTTTACCGCATATTATGACAAACAGCGACCAGGTATGGCGGCATTCTTACGGGATGCGATTTTAATTTATACAGAATTGGATAAAAAAAATTAGAACAACGTGCAAGATGAGGATACCGTATTTATATGAGTGTGTTACTCGTTAAATGTGCGGAGACCAAGACAGTTATTTGGTCTCCGCACATAATATAATTAACCGTTATCGCTATGCTGCTTACTAGGCAATTGTTGATTAGGATGTCCTTTACCTTGGCGCTTTTTGTTACGTTTAGCTTTTTCTTGGTTTTCCTGTAATTTCTGTACATATTCATGTGTATCCATAATATTTCTCCTTTTGCTGTTTAGGTTACTTCTTAATAAACATCTGTACCCACTGATGACCAGACTTCTCATATCCAACACCGATATGTGTAAAGTTGCCGTCTAAAATGTTAGCACGGTGACCTTCACTATTCATCCAAGCGTTTACAACTTCTTCAGGTGTAGGTTGACCTTGAGCAATGTTCTCAGCTGCGGATGTATATGTGATTCCGAAATCCCGCATCATATCAAATGGTGAACCATAGGTTGGACTAGTGTGTGAAAAATATTCTTTTGCATTCATGTCTTTTGCTTTAGCATCTGCTACATTATTTAGATCAGGATAGCCCTGTAATGGAGATAGCCCTTGTTTCTGTCTTTCCGCATTCGTTAACTTAATAACTTCTGATACAAAGGCACTCATATTCTGATTACCTTTGTTGTTTTGTTGTGTCTCAGTTTGTGCTGGCTGCTTTTCTGCTTGCGGTTGTGCACCCTGGTTATTTTGTGTCTCTGTTTGTTGTTGCTGTTGTTGTGGATTATTGTTCGCTTGTCCACTAGGTGCTTGTTGTGCACCTTGATTATATTGCATGTTGCCCTGTTGTGAATTTTGTCCCTGTTGCCCCTGTTGGTTTTTACCGATAATCGTTCTAAATTCATATCTAGCTTCTTGGGTCTTAATCGGCTGCGTATGTGGATAATTCTCACTATCGGTATCTGTCCTTAGGCTGGAAACAGTGTCGTTATTGTCATTCATATTGTTGTCCATTGCTTGGTCATTATTGTTGCAGGCTGTCAGTGTTAAAGCAATTATGCTTATTGCAATAATCCAAAGCTTTTTCATGTAAAAAACCACCTTTTGTTTTTCTTTTTAGCTTTTCTTGTTTTTCAGAAATTAAATATGGTAATTTAAAACAAAAAGCGAAGTTATTTGATGTATAGTAATTTTTATGGTGACAGAAGGTGATCATGAGACTGATTAAAGGTATGAAAATATAGCGTGTTTAATAATTTTTTGTAAAATTAGTCTTTACATAAATGGTGTAAAAACAGTTATTGTTCATATGCTATAATAAAAGTTATACTAGGAGTAAGTGGCATGTTGAGAGTCAACTTAAGGCTAATACATATGAAATCATTATTTTGAAATTTTAAGAATAAAATAAATATATATAAAGGGTGTTACAATTGTTCATAGAAAATAGCGATTTAAAGTCACCAATGAAGATTCTTGTTTTAGGAGGAGATGGATTTTGTGGTTGGCCAACAAGCCTACATCTTTCTAATCTGGGTCACGATGTAGTCATCATTGATAACTTATCTCGACGAAATATTGACAATGAGTTAGAAGCGGAATCGTTAACTCCTATACAACCAATGGGCACCAGACTAAAAGTGTGGGAAGAAGTGTCAGGAAAAAAGATAAACTTTGCAAATATTGATATTGCAGAAGATTATGAGGAATTAGTAGAACTGATTCAATCTGAAAAACCTGATGCTATTGTACACTTTGCTGAGCAACGTTCAGCTCCTTATTCAATGAAATCTCCTAAGCATAAGCGATATACTGTTAATAATAACTTAAATGCTACCCACAATGTACTATGTGCAATCGTCGAGTCTGGCCTTGATATTCACCTCGTTCATTTAGGAACAATGGGTGTTTACGGTTATGGAACTGCTGGGATGAAAATTCCTGAAGGGTATCTGGATATTGAAGTACAGACAGAATCAGGAGAAAAAGTCCAACAACAAATACTTTATCCAACAAATCCGGGCTCCGTATATCACATGACAAAGACGCAAGACCAATTACTTTTCCATTATTACAATAAGAACGATAGTATAAGAATTACCGATCTTCATCAAGGAATTGTTTGGGGTACGAATACCAAAGAAACCAACATGGATGAAAGACTCATTAACCGCTTTGATTATGATGGGGACTATGGCACAGTATTAAATCGGTTCTTAATGCAAGCTGCTGTTGGCTACCCAATTACTGTACATGGAACAGGCGGACAGACACGTGCGTTTATCCACATTCAAGATACCGTGCGTTGTATACAGTTGGCGATTGAAAACCCACCTGCGCTTGAAGAAAGAGTTATGATATTCAATCAAATGACAGAAACGCACCGTGTTAATGATTTGGCCAAGCTTGTTAGCGAACTATCTGGTGGTGAGATTGCTTACGTATCGAATCCACGTAAAGAGGCTCCTGAAAATGACCTTCATGTTAAGAATGATTTATTCTTGTCCAAAGGTCTAAATCCTACAACTTTAAAAAAAGGTTTGTTGGAAGAAGTAACAGAGATTGCTAAGAAATATGCAGACCGTGCAGATTATTCAAAAATCCCTGCAAAGAGTATTTGGACAAAAGAACAACATCCAGGGGTACCAGATTTAGGGAATGGTGAATTGATTAAGTAACTAACTGAAAATTTATATGATACATATAGGGAAAAACCTCAGGTTCGTTTGAATCTGAGGTTTTTTGCTATTTCATATTTGTAACTGGTTAGTAACTGCGTATGTTTATAATAAAGTCAATTTTATAATTACCATCCATATTTGAGATTGGAGATGGTCTAGCCAACCTTTTGTATGTAAACTTTGCAAAAAAATTAGAGCGTCAACAAGAGTACTGGTGAGTTATTGGGAGGTTTTAAATATGAGTAAAGTTATTACAACAGAAGAATTATTACCATTTTTCAAAGATGGAATGACAGTAATGATTGGTGGTTTCATGGGTGTAGGAACACCTGGTACGTTGGTAGATGCTTTAATTAAATCTAATACCAAAAATATAACGTTGATTGCTAGTGACACAGCAACTGCAGAAACGGGTGTCGGTCCATTAATTGTAAATAAACGTGTTGGCAAAGTAATCACCTCCCATATAGGAACCAACCGAGAGACAGGGAGACAAATGATAGCTGGTGAAATAGAAGTTGAACTTGTTCCTCAGGGGACATTAGCAGAACGAGTGCGTGCAGGAGGGTCAGGATTAGGTGGAATACTCACTCCCACAGGTGTTGGAACTGTAGTTGAAGAAGGGAAACAAAAGATCGTTGTTGATGGAAAAGAATATTTATTAGAAAAACCATTCCGTGCCAATGTTGCTCTTTTAAAAGCGAAGAAAGCAGATAGAGCTGGGAACTTAGTTTACCATAAATCTGCTCGCAATTTTAACCCAATAATGGCACTAGCGGCAGAATTGGTGATTGCAGAAGTAGAAGAAGTTGTTGAGATTGGAGAAATTGATCCAGATCATGTCGTCACTACAGGAATTCTTATCGATAAAATAGTAGTCAAAGGTGGTGATTAAGGTGAATCAATCAAAAACTAACCTAAAAGAGACGATTGCCAAACGTGTAGCAAAAGAAATGAATGATGGTGATGTGATTAATCTGGGAATAGGAATTCCTACATTAGTTCCTAATTACTTACGAGAAGGCATCAAGGTCATACTCCAATCTGAAAATGGGTTTACTGGATTGGGACCATTACAGAAAGAAATCGATCCTGAATTAGTAAACGCTGGAGGACAGCCGACAGGGATCATTCCAGGTGCTGCGTTTTTCGATAGTAACTTTTCATTTCAGTTAATCCGAGGCGGTCATATTGATGTTACAGTTCTTGGGGCTTTAGAAGTAGATACTTACGGAAACCTAGCTAGCTGGATGATACCAGGAAAAATGATTGCGGGAATGGGCGGCGCGATGGATCTTGTAACAGGTGCCAAGAAGGTAATTATCGCAATGGAACACTGCACGAAAAGTGGAGCCTCCAAAATTGTTGATTTATGCCAGTTGCCGCTGACAGGAAAAGGGGTAGTAGACTTAATCGTAACTGAACTCGCTGTATTTCGTGTAAGTGAGGAAGGTCTAATATTGGAGGATCTTCAAGAAGGTGTAGAGCTGGGTATGGTAATTGAAAAAACAGAAGCTACGTTTAAGGTTGGATCTAAATTTGCACCACAATAATACATGAGGAGGAAAAATCGTGCAAGGGAAAGTAGTATTCATAACAGGAGCAGCAAGTGGGATTGGATATCAGATTGGAGTTGAATTTTTAAAAAATGGAGCACGTGTTGTTTTCACGGATATGGACGAAGAAAAACTTCAGCAAGTGACTAATGAACTTCGTAATGGTGACTATGATTGCTTGGGCATTAAAGTCGATGTGACAAAAGAGGCAGACATAAAATTTGCTATAAATGAAACAGTTAAGCAATACGGGAGACTGGATATTTTGTTAAATAACGCAGGTTTACAGCATGTATCACCAATCGAACAATTTCCAACGGCTAAATTTGAGTTAATGATAAAAGTAATGCAAATTGCCCCTTTTATTGCGATCAAGCATTGCTTACCGATTATGAAAAAACAAGGATGGGGTCGAATCGTAAATATGGCGTCTATTAATGGCTTAGTTGGCTTCGCAGGCAAAGCAGCCTATAATAGTGCCAAACATGGTGTGATTGGTTTAACGAAAGTAGCTGCACTAGAGGTTGCAGACTATGATATTACAGTAAATGCAATCTGCCCGGGTTACGTTGATACGCCACTTGTACGTGGACAATTCGAAGAGTTAGCCAAAACACGAAACGTATCAGTAGAAAAAGTGAAAGAACAAGTGCTTTATCCATTAATTCCGCAACGAAGACTTCTAGATGTCCAAGAAATTGCTGATTATACTTTATTCCTAGCAAGTGAAAAGGCTAAAGGAGTTACCGGCCAAGCAGTTGTGCTGGACGGAGGATATACTGCACAGTGAATTGAAGTTTATCCACATTTACTAAGGCTTTTTTGGCTTGATATAAATAACAGAAATACACGACATTTAAGTTTTAAGTATGAAAGAATGTAGACACACCATTAAAACAAAAAATACTTATGAAATGGAGTCAATTTCATAAGCATATGGAATAATCGGTGGATTAACAGAACAACAGGCACTAGCCTTATCTTAATCTGGCGACGGAAGCACATACGAGTGGTATAAATATTTTACGATATCCTCTTCGCATGAACGACAAGCCTAGCATTATCAAAAATATAGCTACAAGTGGATAAGGTAAGAATATTATGATCAATGCTAACCGTTGTATCATTAGGATACATCGATTTGTTGTTAATCGTATCTAGAAAACGAGCGAATTCATCTCTACTAGCAAATGATTCCTTAATATAATTAAAACTGATGTCTGTCTCATAAACTGAAAAAATCTCCCACTCCATATCCTCCTGCAGTGTGGAAAAATGAATAATACGATTGTCATTATAAAATTGTTGATCTTTATACTTAACTAAATCATAAAACATCGTCTTGTTTTTCATATAATGGCCATATATAATTGTGTTTTTACTAAGTTCGTTCGTTTTGTTACGAAAATCTAAAAAAATCGATCCTGCTTTATTTTCTTGCTTTCTAACGTTATGTTTCAGATAGAAATCATTATCTGTTCCTTGAACTACTGGATAATCAATCGTGGTATTGGGGATCGTAATCCAACCAATAATGTCATCATTTATACGTAGTAATTCTTTGAATTTATCCTTATTGTCATTCGTATCTTCAGTTTCAGTAGGCGCAGTAATAGTAGATTCCCTTATCTCATCTTCCATCCGCGCATCTTCATAGATATCATGAATTTCTTCATTTAGTTTTTTCTCTTGCCAATTTCCATAGAGATCATAGCCGGTTATACCTAAAGTTATACATAATAACAGTACAATTACATATTTTCTCATTTTATCACCTCTAAAGAAAAAAATGAGGGGAGAACACTCCCCTCTTGAAATAGCTACATAGGAAATTATAAAATATACTAAATGTGGATAACATTAAGCATTAGCCACGGCCAGCTCCGAGCGCCAGCGACTAGCGAGACTTCCCTCACCTTCGTACGATAAGTCAACATCGATTCACTTCGTTCACCGTGTTTCCTTTATCTCCTCGAAAATATAGAACAATTTTCTTCGTGCGAGGTAAAGCTTCGAAGCATACTCTGGTCCTACGGTTCAGTCCAGTCCGTACGTCGCTAACCGGCGCTCTGCGCTTTTGTTCTTACCCTCTTCTTTTAACCTTACGTGCTTTTATTTCCACAATTACCAATGCAATAATAAGGATTACTAAAAGTAATTGCAAATATGGCATGTAATTAAATGATTGATCTCCAGTTTTTGGATTAGGTACATCATTGTTTTTAATAGGTTCCAACTGAATGTCGTGTCTTACGATATCATATTCTACGGAAATGGTTGGGCTAACATACTCTTTATATCCAGGTGCTGTTGCCACAAGATAATAATCGGTTGTTGGAAAGACCATATAGGCATATTTTCCGTATTGATCACTGTTTTGTGGGTTTGCATTATTGTTTGGTGCAAAGTTCACTAATTCTGGAAGTTCTACCAAAGTGTCTGGTGTTATGCCATTGTCTCTATTGCGTTTCGTATCTGCGTAATACAGTTCTACATGAACGCCTTCAACAACTTCACCAGTATCTTTATTTGTGATTGTTCCATATGGGTCGATTAAGTTTTCAATAATCGTTAACTGACCGTCTTCATTTATTGTTACGATGGGTAGTGAGCCATCCGCTAAGGTATTGATTACGATTTCTTCGCCTGATCTAATCTCATACCTTAACTCTAACGCATAATCACCAGTGTTAAATCCTTCAATATTGAATACCCCATTTTCATCAACTGGGTATCCATTTCCATTGTTCATATAATTTCCAGAAGCATCTTTAAGATAAACACGTAACTTACTAGGATCTCCTGGTAAATTAAATGATTCTGTACCATCTGTGTTTTTACTTCCGATAATACCGGAAATGGTTTTACGTGAATCAAAGATTTCATCACCTGTTCCAGTAACAGCATCAACATCTACCGTTTGCTTGAAAGTAACTTGTTTTGATTCATTCCCTACTTGTACAGTTTTCGTTATAGCAATGCTATAAGATGTGTCTCCGCGAGGAATTGCAAAGGAATATTTCCCGTCTGGACCTGTAATAGCTTCAGCAGAAAAATCTATAACTCCGTCTTCATCGAAGTCTTTTGTAATCTTAACAATTGCACCTTCAATTGGATCAGGTTTCCCATCATTATCATTGTCATAATTACTAGTCACAATACCTGAAACTCTTCCAGGTAAGAACGTAATCATGACCTGTTCTGATGCATATAACTTGTTCAATTTATCATCTACTGTTGCAGTAACATCAATAAGCTGTGAAAGAATACCTTGTATTTTCTCGGATTTATACGTTACAGTAGCAATCCCTTGTTCATTTGTTTGAACACTTGTTTGACCAACAAATGAGCCACGTGGTGCAGAAAAATCGACTGTAACATTAGATAAAGGCTTGCCATCTTTATCTGTTAATTTTGCAATTAATTGTGTCGTAGACTTACCATCACCTACTATTGAACTCGGATTAGCCGATAGTTCAATATTAAATTTGATTAACTCAAAATCCATTACAATTTCGGTTTGTGATGTGTCTTTAGGTAGTGCTTCGAATTCTCGTGTTTTCGTACCATACTCGTTTTTCTTAATCACGATTGCGTATTGCGTTGTTTTAATATTTTCGAATTTGTAGGTTCCATCAGCAGCGGTTGTTGTTTGTGCTACTTCAACCGATTCGGTTGGATCAAACAACGTTACAGTGGCACCTTCTATTGGATTACCATTTTCCTGGTCAACTACAGTACCTTTTACATCAATTTCCGTAACAACGTGGAAATTATTGTCTTCTGCGATTACGATTGGCTGTTCCGTCTGAAGCTCTTGATCTGCTAAGCTATAAGTCTTGAAAACTGCTGTATAAGTGCCAGCTTGCATATCATCAGAAAGATAGTAAGTTACATTTTCCCAAATCTTGAAACCGTCAGCTGTAAAAGTATCTGCATTCGATAATTGAAGCTCGACTAGCTCGCCATCAATGTCAGCTTTTACTTTTTCAACGCCTGTAGTACTAATCGCAGACAATTTAAGTGGCTTACCTGGTGCAACAATTACTTCTGGCGTTTGTTCCCCTTTACTGCGTTGTCCAACCCATCCATCGACAGGCTTCATCGCAAGAGAAACAGTAACAGTTGCTGGTTCACTTTCTTTTCCATCAGCATCCTTTACAGTGTAAGTAAAAGTATCGGATTCTGTATATGCTCCAGTTGACTGATAAGTAACGGTATTCCCCTCGTTAGTTAATGTTCCGTGAATAGGTTGATCTTTAATACTATATTCAAAGCCTGCTTGATCTGAATCAACATCAGTAGCCTCAAGTGTAATGTCAACAGGTACTTGTTCTAATGTTGATTTTGATAGATTTACAGCAACTGGTGCGTCATTAACGGGTGTAATAGTTATTTTCACCGCTGCAGGAGTTTTTGCAAAATCGATTCCATCTGAACTAGTATAGTTAAAAGATGTAGTTCCATTCCAGTTTTCATTCGGAATAAACTTAAGATGTTCTATTTGATTAGCCTTTATCTTTGCATTTGCTAATAACACTGTATCCCCGATTTTAAGGGTGCCGTTTTCTGGTAGATTAATAATGTTGATTTGATTTAATGTGCCAGCTTGGTCATTGTCAGAAAATTGATCTGTAAAATCGGTTGCCGTAAAGGTAATGACTGTGTCTTCTTCTCCAGTTTTCAAGATATCGTCAACTGAAGGAATCGCATTCCACAGCGCATATAACGTGACATTATCCGTAATTGGTGTCTCGAAATCATAGACGGTCGTTAAAGCTGAATCACTGTGCCAACCTTGGAATGTATATCCATCCCTTGTTGGTGATTCTGCTGGTTTAGTTGCAGTTGTATTAAAATCAACCGTTTGACTAGCTATGTCCGTACCTTGATTGCTATCAAAAGTAATCGTGTATTGATTAATCGTATATTGTGCCGTTACAGTTAACGCTGATGTGATCCTATCAAAATCTTTGTCCCAACCATTAAACGTGTATCCAGTTCGAGTTGGGTTTGATGGAGCTGTTGCACTACTACCATAATCAACCGTGTCTGTAGTCAAGGTGTCTCCATCATAATCTTTAAAAGTAACTTCAAAAGTATTGATTGTCCATTTAGCATATAACGTAGTATCGTCTTTGATCTTTGTGTCAAAGGCATAGGCGGTTTCTAGCTCTGCATCACTGTGCCAACCTTCAAAAGTGTAACCAGTCCTCGTTGGCTCAGTGGGTTCGCTCACAGTAGTGTCATAAGTTACCTTTTTACTGTCTATTTCTGTCCCTCCATTGCTATCAAAAGTAACGGTGTACTCGTTTATACTATATTTTGCATATACGTCTAAGTTAGAAAGGATATTATTAAATGCTTTATCCCATTCAGTGAACGTATACCCTTCGCGAGTCGGAATTGTAGGAGCAGTTGCAGCTTGATTGTATTCGACTTCTTCTTTCTTTAAAATGGTCGAGTCAAAATCGTTAAACGTAACGGTAAAAGTATTTATATTCCACTTAGCATACAAGGTGGTATCAGCCTGAATCTGGGATGAAAAGTCAAATGCGCTTGTTAAGGCTTCATCGCTGTACCAGCCATCGAATGTATATCCAACTTTAGTTGGAGGTGCTGGTTCGTTTGCAGTTGAATTATATGCGACCGTTTGATTGCCAATATCTGTACCGTCATTGCTGTCAAAGCTAACGGTATATTTGTTAATACTGTATACTGCATTAACAGTTAAATCAGATGTCACGTTATCAAAGGTGCTATCCCAACCTGTGAACGTATACCCTTCTTGTGTCGGTTCAGCAGGAGCAGTTGCCTTCTTATTATAATCAACGTCCTCTGTCTTCAAGGTGTCTCCATTATGATCTTTAAATGTAACTTTATAAGAATTTATAGACCACTTGGCGTAAAGTGTAATGTCTTCTTTAATTTGTGAGTTAAAATCAAAAACTGTGTTGAGTGCTTCATCACTATACCAGTTTTGGAAGGCATGTCCTTCTTTTGTAGGATCTGCTGGTTCGTCTACCGTTGACTCATAGGCAACAGTTTCCGTATTTACTGAACTTCCTCCATTACTATCAAACGTAACGGTATGTGTGATGTTTTTTGTTGTATTAGCTTCAGCTGTTTTTGGGTTTCCAAAGGAATTTGTAACACTTGCTGTAACAGTTATAGTGCGATTTGCAAAGTCTGATAAGTCTACATCGATTGAATAAGTTCCATTGTCCTGGACTTCTGTTATATAATCCGTTGTTTTACCATCAACATTATTTTCATTAGTGTCAGTTATTGTAATAACTACTCTTTGACCAGGAGATACATTATCTGTTGATCCTGAAATGTGAACCGATTCAATATCATCGTCTGGATTTGATATTATACCGTCTCCTCCATCTTCAATACTTACTTTTATATCTGGTGCTTCTGGATTTAAAACGGGATCCTTAGCGGACTTAAAGATTCCTTCTTCACCAAAATTTATGGAAAATTCCCTTGCATTTGACGTTGTATTATTATTACCCGCCAAAATGTCTAAGCTAGTAACTGGGGCTGTATAATTTGCAACTACTGCAGCAGAATCTTCAAATTGAACATTTGGAAGCGTATCGTTTATACCTGTGAAGCGGGTCCGACCATTTTCTTCATTTGACTCTACAGATAAACCCGAATTAGTACCTACTGTGTAAGATTCATAAGCGCTAATTTCTATAAATTCTTTATAATTATCTTTCGATCCATCTATGTCAATCGCGGTTAAGTAAAAGTTTTTCAAATAGACCGGATAATTTGTAGAATGATTAATGAACTCAACTATAAATTTAACATGACCCTCACCATTTCTAGTTCTAATCTTAGGATTAAAACGCTTGTTTTTTTCTTTATTCTCAAAATTTAATTCTGGATCTCCGGTGTTAGTTGGAAAGCTCTGGTCTGCATCTTCTAGATTTGCATTATTTTCTGCCTCAATAGTTATTTTAGCATCAACAATAATTTCTTCTTTAGTAATGATGTTTTGATAATATAAGACCCTTTTTCCATCTTCTGTTGAGATTGTAGGTGTATCAAAATTTAAATTGTTATTATTAACGTTAACAATTTTAGTGTCTTCCGGACTTGCTGCAAATGAAAGATGTGGTATTACCAAATTTAAAATTAACACAAAAATAGTCATTATATATAATGACTTTCTACCAAATATACTCATTTATTTCCCTCCCCTTATGATAATTACATGAAGATAGCTAACCAATTTAAGTAAACGGTGTCATCAAATCACAATAAAATTTAAATTAGCATTACAGTAGAATATTAAGGTTAGTTAAAATTTATATAAAATGGCAGACCCCCAAATTTTTCAGAGCAAAATTCTACTTAAACCAGCGTAGTTCTACAAGTTTCGACTACAATAAGTGACATTAATAGTCTAATTATAGTTTATTTTTCAAAAAAATCAAAATGTTTTTTAATGCCATTTCATTTATTTAATGGGGTTATTTCTTATATAAATGTTGTTGCACTTTTTGACATCATAAGTATTAATAAATACAATGAACAGATAGATAAAAGTTAATGCCAACATAGTCACATGTGACGATCATTTTATATAAAAAAGATGTATTATTCGCTCAAACAGTATACAATAATAAGATATGATACCATTCGTTAGGGAGATAAAATATGGAACAAGACAATACACTAGCAAGCCAGTCATTTATACCAGTAATCCTAGGAGCAAATATTGGTGTATACAGCACAGCGCGTGCTTTTCACGAACAATATGGTGCAAAATCAATTAATATTAGTCGTCAGTTAATTGGTCCAGTTAAGGATTCGGTTATATTAAAACCTATCATAGAGCCTAATATGGCGGAAAATAAATCATTATTAGAATGCTTGGAAACAATAAGACAAGCATATCCAGATATACCAAAAATACTAATCGGAAGTGCTGATTGGCATGTCCATAAAATCGCAGGTATTAGAGATCAATTAGATGAAGAATGGGTTATTCCTTATTCAACGAGTGAGGTATTGAACAGAGTAACGAATAAATCAAAGTTTTATGAGTTGTGTGAGGAGCTAAATGTTGATTATCCGAAGTTCCTATCTTTTGGTGGGGAGTCTGCCGAGAATTTGGAGCTTCCTTTTGATTTTCCAGTTGTTATTAAGCCCGCCAATAGCAGTTCTTATCAATTAGTTAAATTTGCAGGCAAGAAAAAGGTATTTATTGCAGAGGATAGGCAAGAATTTGAAAAGATAATTTCTATTGTAAGAGAAGGGCAATATAAAGATGATTTAATTATCCAGGAATTTGTTCCTGGTGATGATACGGCAATGCACATTTTGACGCTTTATACGGCGCAAAATGGTGAAACAAAACTGGCTTCATTTGGACAAACATTACTTGAAGATCACACGCCTGGAGGTATTGGAAATCCAGTAGTTATTCGTACATTCCGAAACGATGAAGCCGTAGAACAAGCGAAACGGATTGTAGAGCATGTTGGATATGTAGGTTATTCTAACTTTGACTTAAAGTATGATGAACGTGATGGCAAGTATAAATTTTTCGAATTGAATCCTCGTCTTGGTCGCAGTAATTATTATGTGACGGCAGAAGGGCATAATACAACAGAGTATTATGTAAAAGATTATATTGAAAATGAAAAGATGGAGTTTTCGATGGCAGAAAATGAAGTCTTATATACAGTCGTTCCAAAAAGGCTGATTTTAAAATATACCAAACAACAATCTTTAAAAGATAAAGTAAAAGCTTTATATAAAGCAAAGCAAGTAAAAAATCCAATGTATTATTTTGCTGTTGATAATCGAATCAAGCGGTTGTTTTATGTGCTTGTATCAACGTTTAATTTCTTTCGCAAATTTAAGAAATATCCCCCACTTTAAAGGGTACGAAAGGCTGTGAATTTTATGAAGGAATTCTTTGGTATAATTGGTGGTTTAGGGCCGAAAGCGACAGTTAGTTTCTATGAAAACATTGTCGACCGTACAGTAGCAGAACGGGATCAAGAACATCCAGAATTCCTTTTGTTTAATCATACGACAATACCGGATCGTACGGATTATATTATGGATAATTCCATGCCGAACCCTTTACCATACTTAATAGAAGACGTAAAAAAGCTGTCGGATGCCAAAGCATCTTTCATTGTGATTCCATGTAATACGGCGCATTACTTTTACGAAGAATTGCAACGAAACTCGGCTGTACCAATTATTAATATGATAAGTGAAACGGCGAAATATATTATCGATTACTCTCCCGATGTGAAAAAGGTTGGTATTTTAGGAACCCCAGGGACACTAAAAGCAAACCTATATCAAAAGGAGTTAGAAAAAGTTGATTTAGAGCCTGTACTTCCAACGGATAACATTCAAGATGATGTAAACCGTCTTATTTTTGATCAAGCAAAGCAAGGGACAGAAATTGATTATAGTCTGTATTTGGACGTTCTAAAAAGCATGCTTGATTTAGGCTGTGACACGGTGATCCTTGGTTGTACAGAACTTTCTTTGATTGATTGTGGTGTTGTTGATCACCCATTTCCAATTGTTGATGCTCAAGCAGTGCTTGCGGAGAAATCAATCTTATTATCGGGGAAACAGGTTAAAAAGTTACATGCAGATGAGCGTAATAGGTTAGTAAGAGTTGCTGGTAGCAAAGAATAAGGAAATAGTTAAACCGAAAAAACCCCCATTCTTGGAGGTTTTTTTAATAAGTAAATTATCAAGCTCATCTAAAAAATATATAAGTGCGTGTTCAAAAAGTTCCGTTTTTAGCACCGAGAAGATTGGATAAAGCTATAAAAAGAGGACCGGATTTTTCAGCTGATTCCAATATTCGACGTCGATAGGCTACTTGAGTAATCATTGTGATTAATTGGGACTTTTTGAACAACCTCTATAAGTACCTGATTTTATGGTTCATTTAGTTTGTTGTTGTCGCAAATACTTTTTATCGTGCATAAACAAACTCCAAAAATAAATAAAACCAGGGAAAAGGATGGCGAATCCAATAATGTAAGTCGTAAAAACAGCCCGAAATGAACTAGGGTCCGTGAAAGCGGCATGAATGGTCACTTCTGGATAAAGGATGTACGGTAAATGCGCTTTTCCATATACATAGCTTGCGATTAGATATTGCACTGTTACTGCAACAACAGCAAGTCTTGGCATCCCAGATACGCCTTTTTCAAAAAAGGACGGTAGAAATAAACCGAGCCCTCCGATAATAAAGAAAGCGATGGAAATGAGTAAAAGATACAAGTCATCCATCATGCCATCATATAACCACGCCGCCTCATTTCTTAAAGTAAGCATAATTAGAAATGCCATGATCAGTGAAATAGGGCCTAAAATCCTAGCATCACGAAGATAGACGCGATAGGCATCCATTTCATGAGATACTTTAGAATAGTCAGCGAGTAGTAGAGAAGATAAAAATAAGGTACTACTAATTCCAAACCCGATAAAAGCATATTCATTTGGACTAGTTAGCAGCTTTACTAAATGAAGGTGTGCTTCTCCGTTAGAATAATCAATATAGTTTCCGTGTGTAATTGGTAGAACACTAATCAGTATACCTGGAATAATGATTCCGGCAATGCCAGATATATAAGTTAAAGGCTTTTTATATTCTGTCGCAACGTTTGAAAATACTAAAAAGGCACTTCGAAGTGCAAGCAAAAGTAATATAATGCTGCCGGGTACCAGTAGAATGGTTCCAAGTGTATAGGTTGCTTTTGGGAATAAGCTATAAATAGCAACGACTAGTGCAACGATAAACGTATTCGTAACTTCCCATGTTGGTGATAAATAACGATTTGCAATATCTGTTGCCCTAGTTTTTGTACGATTAATATAAACCATTGACCAAAATCCTGCGCCAAAGTCCATCGTGGCCATAACAGCATAAATAAACACAAACCCCCAAAGTACAGTAACTGCCAGAAGTGCATCTGTCATGTTCGAACCTCCTCCATATTATGTATTAATTGCCTCTGCCTTTTCTATGTCAGAAATAGCTGGATTTTTTCTAAAGTAGTATAACAGTACAAATACAACCGATATCGCTAAAATAATGTATACGCCGATAAACAAAATGAACAAAATCCCAATATTATCTGCAGTTGTAGCTGCATCGTCGGTTTTTAAAATATGATAAATTACCCATGGTTGACGACCGGTACAAGCAAAAATCCAACCACATTCAATGGCAGCAATCGATAATGGCCCTGATGCAATTAAAGTCCAGAGGAAGAATTTTGGGAATCGTTTCTTCTTTAGAAGCTTCCATGCAATACCAGCAAGTGCAATTAAGATCAGTAGAGAGCCAATCGCAACCATGGCATTAAACAAGGTGTGCGTAAATAAAGGTGGCCACAATTCTTCTGGAAAATCATTTAATCCGACAACTTCTGTATCGAAGCTGTTTCCTGCCAGAAAGCTTAACGCCCAAGGAATTTCTATTCCCCATTTGACTACTTGTGATTCGCGATCCGTAAACCCACCAATAGCTAATGGGGCGTGTGTTTGTGTTTCAAATAAGCCTTCTGCTGCAGCTAGTTTTTCGGGTTGGTATTCATGTAAATATTGTGCAGACTCATGACCGTTAATGGCAGTTAAGAATGAAAAGATGCCACCTGCTACTAAACTAATCATCAGAGCTTTCTGATGAAATAAGTAGATCCTAGATCCATGTTCACTTTTTAACATTTTAAAAGCAGAAACAGATGCAACGATAAAGGCACCGACAACGTAAGCAGATAAGGCAACATGTGCTGACGTTACTAAGAAGCTCGGATTAAAGAAAGCGGCCCATGGATCAATGTCTACGATTTCTCCATTTTCAAAGCGAAACCCGTCAGGTGTACCTTGGAAAGCATGTACATTGGTAATTAACATGGCAGATGCTAATGCCCCAAGCGCAACCAGAAAAAGACTAAGTATACGGAGCCAAGGAGAGAGTCTTTCAGCTGCATATACATAGATGGACATAAACAGAGCCTCTAAGAAAAATGCATAGATTTCAATTTGAAAGGGAAGTGGCATAACACGTCCGACCACCTGCATAAAACCTGGCCAAAGTAAGGAAATTTGCACCCCTGCAATTGTTCCGGTTGGAATACCAACACCAAGTAAGATTGCAAATGTCTTTGTCCACCGTTTCGCCATCACAAGGTAATCAATATCCTTTGTCTTTTGATAAAGTAATTCGGCAATAATCATCATCAATGGTAATCCGACTCCGATGGTAGCGAAGATGATATGAAAACCCATCGTGGTTCCGAATAGAGAGCGTGCAATAAGTATGTCGTCCATCTTTAATTCCGTCCCTTCAACAATTTCACGTATTTGCTATTTTCTACAAGATAGTGGTTAATTATGTAATGAAATAAGCAAGTACAGGAAAAAGTTTGAAGAAAGGAACGGCCCTTTTAAAATGGCTGTTTTCTGGGAGATTGTCGTTTTGCGCAATATACTAAGACTCCAATTAGTACTAAACAGTTGCTATGGCAAAATATGCCCTTCACGCGGGGAGTGTTGGAGTGGAACATTTTTTTAAACTATGAGGCTGTTTTTTATTTAGATTGGATTATACCAGTGGAAGCAGGTGCTACAGGATAGTGTTGCTTTATCGGTCACCACAGCACTTATCTGTGACAAAAGAGCCATTATTAGAATTGCGCGGCCACCTGTGCGCTTATTTGTGTGAATTTGTTGTTTCAGAAGCTGTTATTGGTAAATAAGTGCTGTGGTGGCCGTCAAATCATTGAAACTAGAACTTCAACAGAAATAAGCGCACTGGTGGCCGCGCATCCGGTTAGCACGTTAGCGGAAAGACGGCTGCCAGGAGCGGAAATCACGAGCACTACGACAAATTTATTTCAATGATGGAATAAGCATTAAATTTTATGAATAGAGCCTTTAAAAGTCAAAAAAACAAGCCTTGATTGGAATCAAAGCTTGTTTAAAGTTTACAGCTTACTTGAAGATGTCTTGATGTTGTACCGAATTTTCTTCTTCACTTAGAAACTTAATGAAGTTATTAATTGCGAGAAGCGGGTGTTCATTAATTAATGCTATATATTCCTGTTTTCGGTATTCAGAAAGATACGTACTGTTCCCAACCCTTTTAGTCATATAATTATTTGAAATTTGTTTGATTTGTTTGTTTTGATATTTACTTTCCTTAGACAGAGCTAATCCGATAGCACCGAAAAAACCATAAACAATTGCCATAATTATCGTATCCTGATTCCAGGTTGAAAATAACAACAAGGTGAACAAATTAAACAAAGAAATAAATAGTAATGGGAATGCCATAAACATATATCTAGATCGCTTTTTTGCGACGGGAGCTACTAGTTCTTGAATTTTACTCATTTCCTTTTGAAAATTTTTCGGCATCTTGTTTAGAATAAAATGATTATCCATTTTATCACCTTCCACTTGAGTTCATTATATCTCTTAATTTGGGTAAGCCTTGTACAATGCACGTAAAAGGACCTACATATTTGATGTAGGTCCTGAAAAATTAAACTCATAGACCTACCACAAGGTAAGGTCTTGCTAACAACATTCGTTGCCAACAAAGCCGAGAGTAAACACTCCGTATTGACGACTTTGCTGTTAAAGCTACTCCCTTTAAAGGATATTACTTTATATAACAATATACGTATTTGATAAAATTATGTCAACTAATTCAGTCGATTGGGTAATATTCTTAAACTGCTGTTGTGGATAGCAATAAATTTTAGTTGAAGGCTCACGTCGTAAACTTTGTTGTTTTTATTACATTGTTTAAGTGAAATCCGACGTAGTGCTCGTGATTTCCGCTGGGAATGCTGGAAGCCTGACAGGATTTTAGAACGAGAATCTTAAAAACTTTTAGCGGCCACAGGAGACCTTGTTTCACGTAAAATACCAGTTTTGATGATTTGGTGGCCACCACAGACCTTATTTACTAAAAATAGCATACTACAGAAAGGATTTTATTCAAATAAGCGCGCTGATGGCCACACAATTCTATTATTGCCTATATTGTTCACAGATAACTGCAGTGGTGGCCGTTAGCAACTCACCACCGTCCCGTGGCAAAGCATATTTTTTACAGCGGCTGTCCAACACGCTACGTCGCATTCTAGCTGTTTTCCGCAAAACAACAATCTTTTAGAAAAAAGCATAGTTGAAAATGATTAAATTAAGATTGTGTTATGGATATAGGAGAAATACACTGATTATAGTATAATAAATTATATTCTAAATTTAGAACAATGATAGAGAAGTCATCCTTATAAAGGAAGGTAATTTATGTCGCAGGATAATATCACTAGAATATTTCTAGGTGAAAAGGAAGTAATACTGATCGGTACTGCACACGTATCTAAACAAAGTGCGGACCTTGTAAAAGAAGTTATTGAAGCAGAAAAACCTGATTCTGTCTGTATAGAATTGGACGAGCAAAGATACAAGTCAATAATGGAAGGTAATAACTGGAAAGATATGGATATCTTCCAAGTTATTAAAGAAAAAAAGGCTACATTGCTTTTAATGAATCTTGCTATATCTTCCTTTCAAAAACGAATGGCAAAACAATTGGGTATTCAAGCAGGGCAAGAAATGATACAAGGAATTGAATCAGCAAAAGAAGTGGATGCCAAATTAGTCTTGGCAGATAGAAATATTCAGATCACCTTTGCAAGAATATGGAATAATGTAGGCTTTAAGGGAAAATTACAGTTGCTTATGCAGATCACACTTAGCATATTCAGTAAGGAAAGTGTTTCTGAAGAAGAGTTAGAAAAACTAAAATCACAAGATATGATTGATGCAATGCTTCAGGAATTTACAAATAGTTTTCCAAAATTAAAAACACCATTAATCGATGAACGAGATCAATATTTAGCACAAAAAATTAAAAAAGCACCCGGAAATAAAGTGGTTGCAGTTCTAGGTGCCGCTCACGTGCCAGGGATAACAAAAGAGATCCACAATGATCACGATTTAAAACGGTTAAGAACGATACCGCCGAAATCAAAGATACCAAAAATGATTGGTTGGGCAATTCCAATTCTCATAATATCGATTATCATTTACACTTTTATTGCGAAACCTGATGAGGGTATTGACCAAATGATTAAATGGGTATTATGGAATGGCTCATTTTCCGCGATAGGAACAGCGATCGCCTTTGGACATCCACTTGCAATTCTTACAGCGTTTGTCGCAGCACCGATTACTAGTTTAAATCCTTTAATAGCAGCCGGATGGTTCGCTGGCCTTGTTCAAGCGCTAGTGCGTAAACCAAATGTAGCGGATTTTGAGAATCTAGGTGAAGACGTATATAGTGTAAAAGGCTTCTGGAATAATAAAGTATCTCGTATTTTATTAATTGTTGTATTAGCGAACCTCGGAAGCAGCATAGGGACAATTATTGGAGGAACAGATGTAATTAAAACATTTATTGGTGTCCTATAAGTGGAGAAAAACACTCACGGCAATTTGTGAGTGTTTTTTTATCAAAATATACTACTAGCATGGAGGGTTATGATGACTGAGAATGGTGCGATTGAAAAAATGGAAAGACCAAATACGAGAAGCAGTTTACGGGAATCTTTTAATCAGTTAGGTGTGGAAGAAGGCATGGTTGTAATTGTACATGCTTCATTAAGTGCTTTTGGCTGGGTATGTGGCGGACCGGTTGCTATCATTCAAGCATTGATGGATGTTGTAGGAGAAAGCGGCACGATCGTTATGCCAACACAAACGGCTGACAACTCCGATCCCTCACAGTGGGAAAACCCTCCTGTACCAAGGGAGTGGTGGGATACTATCCGAGATGAAATGCCGGCCTATGATCCACAAGTTACACCGACAAGAGGAATGGGCAAGATCATTGAAGCATTCCGCACTTTTCCTGGTGTAGTGAGAAGTACGCATCCAATATATTCCTTTGCTGCGTGGGGTAAGCATAGTAACTATATTGTGTCTGAACAACCTTTAGAAGAAGGGTTTGGAGAAAAAACTCCGCTAGCAAAAATTTACCAGTTAAACGGTCGCATTTTATTATTAGGCGTCAACCATGATAGTAACACGTCATTACACTATGCGGAGCATGCAATCCTGGATAGAGAAAAGGTGGAAAAAGGCACGGCAATGTTTGAACACGGTAGGAGGGTATGGAAAAAGTACGAGGAGATTATCTATGATTCGGACTGTTTTAATACGCTGGGAAGAGAATTTGAACAAACGAACCCTTTTAAAGCTTCGATGATTGGCTTAGCAACATGTAAGTTGATTGACCAACGATTAGTTGTAGATTATGCGAGAGAATGGCTAAAACGTAAATAGATATCTATTTAGAAGGGTTGAAGTAAACGGTACTTCAACCCTGTTGTTAGAGAAGATAAGTATAAAAACTCGAAGTGCCTAGCTCCGAGCGCCAGAAACTAGTCGACTTCACGAATTGCCTTACGATAGGTCATCATCGATTCAAGTTTTAAGGCCGACTAAAAGCGGACTTGTCGTCCAACGTCGACATACCCCTATGTAGGGGCATGATTCGTTTATCTCAGTCGATCCGTCCCAGTCGCTACGTTTTTAAGCAGATGATTTTCGCTTTTCTTAATTAATAAAAAGCCTATCTGTTTTTCTATGCGACGATTAGGTCACTTATTTGCATGAAATCAAACAGAATAGCAGTTAATTCACAAAATAAGGACTATGGTTGCCGATTAGTCAACATCGGTTCAAGTTTTGTCGAAGGTCGACTAAAAGCGGACTTGCCTTCCAACTTCGACATACCCATATGAGGGGCATGTTTTCTTTATCTCCTCAAAAATATAAAGCAATTTTCTTCGTGCGATGTTGATGCTTCCGAAGCCTTTCTGGTCCTGCGGTTCAGTCCAAATGTCCTCGATGGGACAAGTGATCGCACTAAGGAAAGCTACAATGAATATAACCCGTTATTGTTTCGAGTCCCAGTCTGTACGTTGGTAAACGGCGCCCCGCGCTTTTCTTAAGTTATATAGTATGCGGTGTTTCAATTGCAGGTGGATTTGTTTCTGTCGGTTCTGGAACAAATTTGAGAATAATCCCGCCTATGATAAATAGAACTACAAGGCTTAAAACACCACTACCTGTATTTCCAGTAACTTGTGCAGTTACCCCCACTAACAATGGTCCTAAGATCGATGCAAATTTATTAAAAATACCATAAAAGCCAAAGAATTCATTCGCGTTTTTCTTAGGTACTAACTTTGCATAATAGGAGCGGCTAAGTGCTTGGATGCCACCTTGAGATGTTGCAACAAGCATCGCCAAAATCCAAAAATCAGCAACTGTTTCTAAGAAATAAGCATATATACAGACGATCATATAAACGGCTATGCCGGCATAAAGCATAATCTTAGCGGTAAACCGTTCTGCTAACTTACCGTATATAATCGTAAATGGAGCAGCAACTAGCTGGGTAACGAATAAGACAATAAGCAGGTCGGTAGAGGCAATTCCTAAATCGGTACCGTAAGCAGTCGACATCGAAATAACCGTACCAACACCGTCAATATAAAAGAAGTAGGCTAATAGAAATATTGCCAAACCTCGGTATTTTTTGATTTCTTTCAATGTTTTTGCCAATCTTTTAAAGCTGTTAATGATGGGGTTACGCTCTCTATCAACATAATGAATCTGTTTCACATTTTTTATCAGTGGAATCGCAAAGCCACCCCACCATAGTACAGTTATGATAAATGCAATCCGACTAGCAAGATCAGAAGAAATAGGTATCACTTCAAATTGAGCTAACACAATAATTGCGATACTAATAATAAATGGTATGGTACTACCAATGTAACCTAAACCAAACCCGCGTGCAGATACACGATTCATTCTTTCTTCTTCAGTGACATCTACAAGGAAAGCATCATAAAAAATACTCGCACCAGTAGAACCAATAACTGCGCACGTATAACAAATTAATAATAATAGCCAGCTATCTCCAGGTATAAAGGCTAACATAGCCGTAGCGGATAAGCCGAGAGCAAGGAAAACGAGAAAAAAACGTTTCTTATAGCCTTGATAATCAGCAATAGTACCTAATATAGGTCCTAGCATCGCTAATATAAATGTTGCGATTGCGATTGTATATCCTAGATATGCCGTGGCATCTGCGTTTTCCACGCCAGCATTACTGGCTGCTGCTTTATAAAATATTGGGAAAACAGCTGTTGTGATAATAATTGAATAGGCGGAGTTTGCCCAATCATAGAAAACCCAGCTATTCTCTTGTTTTGTGAAACGCTTCATCAAAGAAACCTCCCTTATAATCTATCTACTTGATTGTACAAGAAAATAGTTCATAGGAGAGGATGTTTACAAAATTTTAAATTACATTTACATTTATTTAAGATTTCTTTGATCGATTATCGTTTGATCTACACTTCTAATATGTAAGTCCCGCTGAGGAAATGGGATTTCAATTTTATGCTCTGCTAAGATTTTATTGATTCGGAAGTTAAGATTACTCTTCGTCACAATCACTTGGTTAGGATTAGAAATCCACACAAACAGTTCAAAATCTAATGAAGAGCTTCCAAAGCCAACAAAATTAACAAAAGGTTCTGGATCGGATATTATAATTGAACTTTCAATTCTTTCTTCACCAGCCACTTGCAATAATAGTGTTCTAACTTTGTCTACATCCGTTCCATATGCTACACCAACAGGAATCACAAGTCGTAGTGTTGGGTCACTGTATGATCTGTTTACTACTTTTTCTTCTAAAAAGTAAGAATTGGGAACAATAATATGTTCATTATCGAGTGTTTTTATAACAGTAGCGCGCATATTGATTTTCTCTACGTCACCAATTACATCGTCAATAATGACACGGTCACCTACTTTAATTGGCCGTTCAAATAACAAAATAATACCTGAAATAAAATTCGAGGCAATATTTTGCATCCCAAAACCAATTCCGACCCCAACAACTCCAGCAAATACCGTTAATGCACTAAGGTCAATTCCAACAGTAGTTAAACTAACAATTACCGCGATGACCATAATACTATAATGGAAAATACGATTAAATGTGAACTGAATACCTTTATCTAACTGGTAACGCTGGTACACTTTAGGAAGTAGGAATTTGGTAAAAGTTTTTGATGCCCTGCTCGCCATAGAAATAATTAGTATCGCTATGATGAGAACAAATATCGAAATATTTTCAGTGCCAAGCGATGTGAGTTTCTTAAACATCCACTCCGACTTAGAAAAATAAAACAAAATAAATAGTAAGATACTATAAGTTGTAATCCAATTTAGGACATGCCGTATCGCATTATCATATTGTAATGCAAAAGGCCGATTATTTTGTTTAAGCTTACCTATATAGAAAAGCAGGAGCCAACGGAATAGAAAAATGGCAAATATAACAAGAAAAAATATTGAAAGGTTTAACCAATCAACATGATTGTTAACTATTGTCCAGAGTTTTTCAGGACTATACGAAAAAATTGTCATTAACATATGATCACCTTTTTCTATAATAGCATGGATTAGTATCGGACTGAACAAATTAGGTATAGCTTCATGAACTGTTGTACTCTGTTTATCTATATGACATTTTATTACTTCTTAGTATTTAGCAGCTAAACATGAATGTAAAAAGTGCATTTTCTAAAAAGACTAGGAAAAGCTATAGTTCAAAGGTTTGTTAATTATAATTGTAGGGAAATACAATCCTCAATTACACGATATTTTACAAATTTTATTTGTAAAGGAGGCAAAACGTTGAAAATTTTAGCCATTACATCATGTCCTAATGGTATTGCACACACGTATATGGCAGCAGAAAATTTACAAAAAGCTGCTGACAAATTAGGTGTCGAGATGAAAGTGGAAACACAAGGATCTATTGGTGTTGAAAATGAATTTAGTGAGCAAGATATTGCCGAAGCTGATGGAATCATCATTGCAGCAGATAAAACGGTGAACAAAGATCGCTTCATTGGAAAAAAACTCGTCGCAGTCGGTGTGCAGGAAGGTATCAGAAACCCTGAAGATTTAATCAATAAGGTAATGTCAGATCAAGCTTCTATTCACAAAACAAATGGTCAAGCAGGAGTTACAGAATCAGCAAACAAGGACAAACAAAACCCGATCTATCGTCATTTAATGAATGGTGTATCTTATATGATTCCTTTCATTGTAGTCGGTGGTTTGTTAATTGCAATTGCATTAACTATTGGTGGCAAACCTGGAGCAGGTGGAATTGCAGTACCAGAAGACTCCTTTTGGAAGACGATTGAAAACATTGGAGCTGCATCCTTCTCGTTTATGGTGCCAATATTAGCTGGTTTTATCGCCTATAGTATCGCCGACAGGCCAGGTCTTGCACCAGGTATGATTGGTGGTTACATAGCTGTTAATGGTAGCTTTTATGATAGTGCTGCAGGAGCAGGTTTCTTAGGCGGGATTATCGCAGGATTTCTAGCTGGTTATGTAGCACTTTGGATCAAGAAAATAAAAGTTCCAAAAATGATGCAACCGATTATGCCAATCATCATTATTCCGGTATTTGCTTCATTAATCGTCGGGTTATTATTTGTAACGTTAATCGGTGCGCCGGTAGCTCAAATATTTGAATCGTTAACGAACTGGTTAGCAGGCATGCAAGGTACGAGTTCATTTTTATTGGCGATAATTTTAGGTGCGATGATTGCCTTTGATATGGGTGGTCCAGTTAACAAAGGTTGCTTTCCTATTTGGTGCAGCGATGATCGGTGAAGGAAATTATGAAATTATGGGACCAATTGCTGTTGCTATTGGTGTTCCGCCAATCGGACTTGGACTAGCAACGCTGATGTTTAGAAGAAAGTTTGAAGGAGCACAAAGAGAAGCGGGTAAAGCATCGATAACGATGGGCTTCTTTGGTATTACAGAAGGTGCGATACCATTTGCCGCACAGGATCCATTACGTGTCATCCCGAGCATCATGGTTGGCTCTATGACTGGTTCTGTAATTGCAATGCTGAGTGGTGTAGGTGACAGAGTAGCGCATGGGGGACCGATTGTAGGGTTTCTCGGTGCTGTTGATAATGTAATCATGTTCTTTGTGGCAATTATAGTGGGTGCGTTAGTTACGGCACTAATGATTAACTTGCTGAAGAAGGATGTTGATCCAGACATTGAATCGGTTGAAATGGATGAAAAGCAAGACGAACCTACAAAGGAAGAAGTTAATAAGGAAGAAAGTACACCTGAAGTAGAGGTGAATAAATTAACAGACATCACAAGTCTCGATTTAATTGATACAGACCTAAGTGGTGCAACTCGAGATGAAATAATCGATGAAATGGTTAATAAATTGGATCGAAATGGTGTACTAAGTTCAAAGGAACAGTTTAAACAAGCAATTCTGAATCGTGAACAAGAAAGTACAACAGGTATCGGTATGAATATTGCGATTCCTCACGGCAAATCAAATGCAGTAACGAAACCGAGAGTTGTGTTTGGCATTAAGAAAAACGGTGTAGATTGGTCTAGTCTTGATGGAACAGATGCCAAATTAATCTTTATGATTGCTGTACCTGAAGAAAGTAAAGGAAATGCACATTTAAAAATTTTACAAATGCTCTCACGGAAACTAATGGATGATGAATATAGAAACAAATTACTATCTGTGAATACAAAAGAAGAAGCCTATCAGTTACTTGAACAAATTGAATAGATGGATTTAACAAAGCCTATTTCTAATCGAAAGGGGCTTTGTTTTTTATTCATTCGACTAAAGATATTGTTGCTAAAGTAAATTATCAAATTGCTCATTTCACAATCCATTGAGGATGTTCGTCAGATTACCTTACACGAGTGTGGAAAAATAACGTTTATTCCATTAAGCTAAAGATTAACTATTTTTATAATAATTAGAATTATTAAAATACATTTTATGAGTATGAAAACACTTTTAAGGAGGATAAAGAGATGGAAGATATGCATAAAATTCTTGATCATATTTGTTCTTCTCCTGCAGGTGGAGTGTTGGCGACAATTATTCGTGTGGAAGGTTCGGCATATAAAAAAGAGGGTGCAATGATGGTCTGGAACCCAGACGGTACTGCTAAAGGATTACTTAGTGCCGGGTGCTTAGAGGAGGATTTGGCTGTTCGAATAGAGAATGGCGCTGGTAAGAAAACAGAAACTATTTGTTACGATATGCGAAGTATAGATGAACTGTCATGGGGAGAAGGTTCTGGGTGTAATGGTGTAATAGAAGTACTGCTTGAACCTGTTGATCAACTGTTACATCAGCATTTACGGCTAGTAAAGGAATTCCTTGATGAGGGAAAAGCCGTAACGATGGTTAAACAACTTGCAACAGATGGTACCCGTCCAAATTATTCATTTATAACGGAAACCAAAGAAATATTTTCTTGCATGGAGGGTACGGAACCGACAAATGTACAAAGCTTACGATCCCTAGGTAATGGAAAAGGTTACAGTAAAGAGTTGTTGACGGATGTTTATGTTCATCATATTGAGCCAAAACAACGGTTGTTTGTGTTTGGCGCAGGCAAGGATTCGATTCCCTTAGTAGAATTCGCTGCTAAATCTGGATTTGATGTAACAGTTTTAGATTGGCGTCCAGCTTTATGTCAAACAGTAAATTTTCCTCATGCATCTAAGTTGATTGTCGGTTTTCCAGAGCAACTACTTGAAAATGTCCATCTAACTGATAAAGATTATGTGGTTATATTAACGCATAATTTTATGAAAGATAAACAACTTTTGGATCAATTACTCGAACATGATCTGCGTTATCTGGGCGTCTTAGGATCGAAAAGAAGGACAGCTCGACTACTCGGTTGCAAGCAAGAGGAAATTCCAGGAGCGATTACGACACCTGTAGGTTTGTCAATTGATGCACAAGGTCCAGAAGAAATTGCAATTAGCATTGTCGCTCAACTTATTCAGGTATCCAAGCAAACCGTGATAAAACAGGCGGAGGTGTCATGACGAAAAGGCCGATCATCGGTATTTTCCTTGCGGCAGGTAAAAGTAGCAGGATGGGACAAAACAAATTGATGCTAGCTTGGAATGATTCAACGATTGGAAGTAAGTCACTAGAGAAGGCTGTACAATCACGAATAGATACAGTTGTCGTAGTGACGAAGCCTGAGAATTCATTAGGATGGCTTAACCCGTCATTTTTTTCAGCACAAGAAAAAAAGAAATGGTTACCGGTAAGTTGCGAGAATGCTGACCAAGGGCAGGCACATTCCTTGAGGTGTGGGTTAAAGAAGGCTATCGAGTTACAGGCACGCGCGGTAGTAGTGATTCTCGCTGATCAACCGTTGATTCAAAGTGAAATGTTAAATAGATTAATTACACACTATGAGATACATGACAGAATAGATTATATCGCCTCAAGCTTAAATGGGAACATGCGGCCACCAATCTTATTTTCTGAATCGATGTTTTCGCAATTAATGAAGCTAGAAGGAGATATCGGTGCTCGAAAATTATTATTACAATACCCTAAAAAACAGGGAACTACAATTGACTATCACGATTGGAGAGGTTTTTATGATATCGATACAAAGGAAGATTACGCATGGATCATGACACAAAACAATTAAATCAACCTATAAATACTGCCTCAAATCTGTGGATTCCTAAAACATTGCAAGAAGCATGGCAAATAAAACAACAGTATGGTGAGGAAGCTGGCTATATATCCGGTGGAACATTGTTGCAATTAAATCGAGAACAAGGTACCCCTTTACCAAACTATCTAATTAGCTTGGAGTCTATCGATCACCTGAAAGGAATCCAGCCAAGTTTCATAAATGGTAGGGAAAGTATTTCAATTGGTTCTTTAACGACGCTGGGAACATGTCTTACCAACCCGCTACTAGCCCAAGAAGCTAGTTTGCTAATTGAGGCGATCAGTGTCATTGCTGCACCAGCAGTTCGTAACAGAGGTACAATCGGTGGTAATCTTGTTTACGGCATTGGCGATTCTATACCGGCATTACTAGCATTAGATGCAGAGGTGTCTTGGTATGATGGACAGCGTATTGAAGTTGGGAACCTAAACGACCTGATTACGACCGATGCATTTGATTTTTCTTCCTCTATTCTTACTTCGATTCATTTACCATCCCAACCAATTACCTCGAAAGTGATACGTTTTTATAAAAAGGTAGGAAGACGGGAGGCTTTTATTCCTTCTCTTGTTACAATCTCTGGTTTTGGCTGGTGGAATGCCAATGACACGATAGAAGAGCTTCGACTAGTTGTTGGAGGCGGGACACAAAAGCCACAACGTTTGATTGGCTGTGAGCAGCTACTAATAGGAAGTCATTTGACTGAAAATCATTTGGAAGAAATAGCAGAAAAAATAGTAGAGGAATATCACCCAGAAGCGGATCCTTTTGCATCGGCAAGTTATAGAATACAGGTCGCTATTAATATAGTTGTATCCGAATTAGAGAGGTTAGTAACATCCTAAGTGGAAGGAGAGGTAGAAGTGGATTCTAAGCTAAATAACTATAAAAAACGTGCTCGAGTTAGGCCAGATGGAGAAGTAAAGGTAACGGGCAAGCTCAAATACTTAACGGACTTATCTTTTCCGCAAATGCTATGTGGAAAAATACTGCGTAGTTCTTATCCGCATGCGAAAATTATTAGTATTAATACGGAAGAGGCTTTGAAACTTTCTGGTGTTAAAGCTGTAGTGACATATAGAGATGTTCCGGGAATTAACGGTTTTGGATTAATTATGCCGGATCAACCGGTATTTTGTGAAGATAAAGTTCGCTATGTTGGTGATGCAATAGCAGCGGTGGCTGCAGATTCGCTGGAAGTTGCTGAACAGGCTTTGCAGCTTATAAGAGTGGAATATGAAGCACTGCCAATCGTCGATGATCCCGTTAAGGCACTAGAACTGGAAGCACCTTTACTGTATCCAGATGGAAATGTCCTTCACCGTGCTGGTTACGAAATTGGAGATGTTAATGATGGCTTTTCTACATGTGCAGCGGTAGTAGAGGAAACGTATCATGTTCCGCGACAGATGCACGCATATATGGAGACAGAGGGTGGCGTTATCGTTCCCGAAGCTAATGGCGGCATCACTGTTTACGTAGGGACACAACACGGATATAAGGATCGCTTTCAGCTAGCGCGCATTCTTGCTATTCCAGAAGAAAGTATTCGAATCGTTTCCAGTCCAATTGGGGGCTCTTTTGGGGGGAAAGACGAATTAAATATTCAACCATATGGCGCTTTACTCGCACTTGCAACCGGGGTACCGGTTAAAATTCATAACACAAGAAAGGAATCCGTCATTGCAGGAATTAAGCGCCATCCGATGCAAATTAAGATGAAAACGGGTGTAAATGCACAAGGGAAATTAGTCGCACACAAAGTAGAGATTGTTGCGGATACAGGTGCATATTCAACACTGGGACCAGCGATTTTGGATTTTGCAGTCGAACATGCAACAGGACCATATATGATTCCGCATGTCACGATTGATGGTGTATCGGTGTTTACCAATAATGGTGTTAGTGGTGAATTTAGAGGATTTGGTGGCAATCAAATTACATTTGCCCTTGAAAGCCAAATCGATCGACTAGCGGAAAAGCTTGCTATCGATCCAGTGGAGTTGCGTCGGCGTAACATACGTCATGCTACTGACCTTGGTCCGATGGGCCACAGAATAGCAGAAACGGATGGTGCATCTTATGTTTTAGAAGCAATTGCACGCTCTGCAAACGAGAATATTACCGATGGAAATCCAGATAAATGGAAAAAACGAGGATCGGGGATAGCGATTACGATGCACGGTGGGGGACTTGGCTACGGACGTTTGGATCCTGCAGGTGGTCGGCTATCATTTACGAAAGATGGAAAAATAGAAATTGCTTTTGGCTTTGAGGAAATAGGTCAAGGTATTCTTGCGGTAATCCAAGCGATCGTTACAGAAGAATTTGGATGTGGCGCAAAGGATCTTTCGATAGTAATTGGTGATACTGCTCTCGTTCCGCACACAGGATCAACAACCGCATCGCGTGGCACAAGTATGGTCTGGCTTGCGGTACAGAAGATGAAGCATAATTTTCAACAGCAAATGCTTGGTTTGGCAGCCCAAGCTACAGGGAAACCAGCCGAGAACTTAGTAATGGGTGAAGGTGGCATTTGGCAGCAAGCAAGTCCGGAGCTAGTGATAACTTATCAAGCGCTGGCAGAAGAAGGAATGCAAGAGCCAATTGTCGTTTCAACTTCTTTTGATTTTCCGACAACACCAGATACCGTAGATGGAGGACACTTTTTATATGCTTTTGCAGGCATACTCGCTCAAGTAGAAGTTGATTTGCTAACAGGAAAAGTGAAAGTAATCGGATTAGATCAAGTTGTTTCAGCTGGTCCTGTTGTAAACGAATTAGGCTATAAAGGTCAAATTGAAGGTGGTGGCGTTATGGCATTAGGTTTTACCTTGATGGAAGATGCGATCATGAAGGATGGAAGATATCTAACCGAAAATTTAGATTCCTATTTAATTCCGAATATTACCGATGTGCCTATTAATCTTGATGTGCAAGCAATTGAACAGCTAGCAGAAGGCGATGTTTACGGCCCGAGAGGTGTTGGGGAAATTGGATCGGTCGGTGTTGCGCCAGCAATCGTAAAGGCGATTCACGATGCGACCGGACATTGGGTAAATCAGTTGCCAGTAACATCAGAAGAAATACTACAAGCTGTAAGCCGAAGAGGTGAAAAACAATGGAGCAAAGTAAACCAATAACTTTAGATGAAAAATCGAGTAAACAAATCAAAGTATCCATGACGATCAATGGAGAGTATGTAGAACTTACGGTTGCTCCGACGATGCGCCTTGTTGATCTTTTAAGACAAGAATTAGATTTAACCGGCACAAAGATAGCCTGTGGGATTGGACGTTGTGGAGCTTGTTCCGTACACCTGAATGACCAACTAGTGAATGCGTGTCTTGTGTTAGCTTATCAAGCAGATGGGGCTTCGATCACTACCATAGAGGGATTGACTAAACAGGAACAAAAGCTGCATATCATACAACGGGCTTTTCTTGAAGAAGGTGGGTTTCAATGTGGATACTGTACGCCTGGAATGGTAATGGCGACGAAATCGCTACTTGATCAAAATTCTTCACCTTCAGACTCCGAAATTCAAGATGCGCTTTCAGGTAATCTATGTCGCTGTACGGGTTATGGTGGAATTATTCGAGCGGTGAAAAGAGCGGCTGTAGAATTAAACACATAAAGTAAAATGGATAAATATTTGAACGGATACTTTATCCGTTCTTTGTTGTTTTAATAAATTATTGTAACCTATAATAAGTAGACGTTATTGAAAAGCGAGGGTGGAACAGATGAGGGATGAATTTCACGCTTATGTAAACAAACAAATTAAGCTACAACCGACCGGAAGAGGCAGTTTAGATAAGCTAACATTCTCAGTTAAAGATGTTTTTTCCATAAAAGATTATGCAAGTAGTGCAGGAAATCCTGATTGGCTAAGGACCCACGATAAATCTAGAGAAAACGCTCCTGTTATTGAACAGTTGTTAGAGGCGGGGGCTACCTTATCTGGTACAACACACACGGATGAACTGATGTATAGTTTAAACGGAGAAAACTATCATTACGGAACGCCGGTTAATCCAAAGGCACCAAACCATATCCCTGGAGGCTCTTCAAGTGGTTCAGCAGTTGCTGTTGCGGCTGGTGATGTAGATTTTACTCTAGGAACGGATACAGGTGGTTCAGTGAGAATACCATCATCCTATTGCGGACTTTATGGTTTCCGACCGACTCATGGTGCAGTTGCGATTAGTGGTGTTATTCCACTTGCGCAAAGCTTTGACACAGTCGGATGGATGACAAAGGATATTGGAATGTTGCACAAGGTAGGTAAGGTGCTTATAAAAGATACAGGCAAGCCATGTGATCACATTATTTTCCCAGAGGATGCCTGGAGCCTGCTCAATGACAAAGAGAGTAGTGCTTTGAAAAGTGTTATATCCAACCTGCAATCGTTTTGTGACAATACACAGTCGGTTACGTTAGCACAAAATGGCCTGTTTGAATGGGCAGAAGCTTTTCGCATTATACAAGGATATGAAATTTGGCAAACGCATGGAGAATGGGTTAGTGATGTTAAACCAACGTTTGGTCCGGGGATTAAAGAACGGTTTATTGCTGCTGAGAAAATCAGTCAGCAGGCGCATGATGAGCAGCTTGATTTTAGACAGGAAATTATAAAAGAAATTGTTCAGGTGCTGGGAGAGACAGGTGTGCTAGTAATCCCAACTGCCCCTGCAGGTGCTCCATTACGAGATATGCCTAGTGATCAATTAGATGAACGCCGTAAGAAAACGATGCAGTTAACGTGTGTGGCAGGATTGGCAGGATTACCTCAAGTTACACTTCCGTTAACAGAAATTGACGGGCTTCCGCTGGGTATATCGTTGATTGCTAATCGAAACCAGGATTTATCATTACTAAAATTCGCTGAGGATTTTGTTAAGTTTGTTGATTCTTAAACTTCAGATTTGAAGTGAAATGCGTCGTAGTAGTGATTGCTAATCCGGCGCTGTGGAAAAATACGCCCTTTCCGCGGGGAAAGCTCTACTCCTCCTCCCTCGCAAAGAGCGCTCACTGCGGGGTCTTCAGACTGTTCCTTTCCCGCTGGAGTGGCGTATTTTTCCACAGCTTAGGGTGGTTTTCTGTTAAACACCTTTAATGAAGCGTAGTCCCTACACTTTGACTCCTGGAGCGACCGAGCCTAGGTCGTAACATATAGCGGGTGGGATTCCCGTCGAGCAAGAACTAGCCATTCACTCGTAGCGAGTCTTGGAGGGCAGGTGGTAACACGCTGCCTTTAAGCGTAGACAGCTAGGTAATGGGCCGTAAGCCAAGCGGTTGAAGGGATTGAGCTTCGAAAAGAAGTGCTAGATAGGAAGGCCGATGTTCTCAGGAGCACAGAAGGCAACATTATTATTTTCGGTAAAGGCGAGAGAATAATAACTTCCTCGGAGTCGATGACCTCGGCACGTTACACATTGATATGTTACGGCAACTCGGGAGAGCCTTTGGGTCTCTAACTGCAATAAAGTTAGAGTAATGACGAACAAGCGATAATAAAGTGAGGGCTGTCAAATGCCTAAAGGCAGTCGGATAGCGGCATAGTACCAATGAAGTCGGGTAACGCTGATGGAGGGAAGGCATGCGCTACCTGTCATTGCCCTTGAAAGGGAAACATTAACCATACACAGAGGTGGATATGTAATGGAAACGCAACTAACAAGGATAGCAGAATTAGCGAAAACAAATCACGACATGGTTTTCACTTCTCTGGCACATCTACTTAATGAGGATAACTTGAAACAATGTCATCACGAACTACCAAGTGGTAAAGCAACGGGCATCAAAGGGGTCACGAAAGAAGTTTATGGTATGGAGTTGGACGATAACATCAAAAGCCTTGTTGAATCTCTTAAGAAAAAGGCATATCGACCTGTACCTGTTAAACGCACTTACATCAACAAGCCTGGTACAACGAAGAAACGACCACTAGGTATACCGGACCACGAGGATAAAGTTGTCCAACGTGGCTTGACCAAAATACTGAACGCTATCTATGAGCAGGATTTTCTTGACAGTTCCTTTGGATTCCGACCGAATAGAAACTGTCATGATGCACTAAAGATTCTGAATGTGTACATCGAAAAGCGATACACCAATCATATTGTTGATGTTGACATAAAAGGTTTCTTTGACAATGTAAATCATGACTGGATGATGGAATTCCTTAAACATCGTATCAATGACCCAAACCTCCTAATAATCATCGCTAGATTTCTGAAAGGTGGTTATATGGAGGAAGGGAAATACTTTGATTCGGATAGAGGAACTCCCCAAGGGGGAGTCATTTCACCCGTGCTAGCCAATGTGTACTTACACTATGTGCTAGACCTATGGTTCGAGAAAGTGGTGAGAAAACAGTGTCGAGGACAAGCTTACATGGTTCGATATGCGGATGACTTTGTATGTTGCTTTCAGTACAAAAGTGATGCCGAAGGCTTTTACTCGTCTCTTATCAAACGGTTGCAGAAATTCGACCTGGAAATCGCAGAGAGTAAAACGAAAATCATTACCTTTGGAAGATTTGCGGAAGAAGATGGAAAACGTGCTGGAAGAGGCAAACCTGACACATTCGATTTTTTAGGCTTCACTCATTACTGTGGCAAAAGTAAACATGGCAAGTTCCGTGTTAAACGGAAAAGCAGTCGTAAGAAAGTGAACGCCAAGCTTAAGCAACAGAAAGAGTGGCTCAAAGCTAACCGAACCAAGGATATCAAAGATATTATGGATAGGTTAAAGAGATCACTTAATGGCTATTACAATTATTATTGTATCACGGACAATCTAATGGTAGTAAAGAGCTTTCTTTACCATGTTCAAAAGTTACTATTTAAGTGGATGAACCGAAGAAGCCAAAGGAAATCGTTTACTTGGGACAAATTCAATTTATTCCTTAGAAAGTATCCTTTGCCAGAACCTAAGATAAAAAAGAACATCTATGAATTAAAGAAAAGTTTGAACTATATTCTGTGAACGATGGTAGGAAGAGCCGTGTGCGGTAATTCCGCTCGCACGGTTCTGTGAGGAGTGAGGTAAATGCCACTAAACCGGCATTTACCCGCTTACTCGACCGGGACTAGCGGCGTAAGTGAGACCCCGGAGCGCGAAGGCGCGAGGAGGCTCACTAGCCCCCCGCGGAAAGCAAAGTGTAGGGACGGAGCGTGCACATGTAAGATCAGTGATCAGCTTTGCACTAAGACGCATATTAGGATAAATTGCGCAAGAACAGCCTTTAGATACTGCTCTATTTTTTAACCGACAGCTATCAAGGTTGAGTCGCATGCTAAGGAGATAAACATGAGATTATTGACAGTAATAATAGATGAAAAAGAACAGCTAGCCATTAAGTTAGGTGATAGCGTTACTTTAGTTGAAACGATTAATAAAACCGAAAATCGTAATTTTCCTATTATGTTAAATAAGCTTTTCATAGATAACCAGCTGCAAAAGTTAGGTGATTGGTATAACCAAACGAGTAAGGAAAAGCTATACTCGTATCCTTCGCTTGAAATAGCAGCTATAAGCTATACGGCTGCATCCTTACAACCGGGAAAGATTTTAGGTGTTGGGATGAATTACATGGAAACGGTTATGGAGTTATCTGGGAAGGCGCCGGAAGAAGATCCGGTTACATTCATGAAACCATTGACTAGTTTGATTGGAAACAATGATACGATTATGCTTCCTTCTGTTTCTAATCATGTAACGGCAGAAGGGGAACTGGCCATAATAATTGGAAAGACGTGCAAAGATGTTAGTGAACAACAAGCGCCGGCATATGTTGCTGGGTTGACTACGGCTATTGATGTAACTGCCAAGGACATTCATGCTGCCAATCCGAGGTACTTGCAGCGCTCGAAAAGTTTCGATACATTTTGTAGTATTGGACCAGAATTTATTACTCTCGATGAGTGCTCCGATTTACAATCGTTGCAAGTTGAAACGATACATAACGGTAATGTTATTCATTCTAATTTTGTTTCGAATATGATGTATTCGCCGTGGTTCATCGTCTCGTTCTTTTCTCAATCAATGACATTGATGCCTGGTGATATTATTTTGACAGGAACACCGGGATCGGTTTCTATAAAAAATGGCGATCAAGTCGGATGCAGTGTTTCTGGAATGCTGTCTTTAAAAAATAAGGTAGAATAGAGTAAAGGTGCTTGCTCCTTAAGGCACAAACACCTTTTACCATTTAATCAGATATATACACGTCTAACGCTGCTTGCAGTGCTTTACCCGTGTGCAATTTAGCGCCATGGCGTGTGAGTACTGCTTCTAATGCGCCAAGTACGAAAAGAATATTTTCTTTGCGACAGCTATAGCCCATCGAGCCTATTCGCCATATTTTACCGTGAAGTGGTCCGAACGAGCTGGCGATTTCAATGCCGAATTGACTTAATAGCATGCTCCTTACCGGCTCAGGGTCGATGCCTTCAGGTACAGTGACACAGGTAACCGTTGGAAGCTTACATTGTCTGTTTCCGTAAAGTTCTAATCCCATTGCTTCCAAGCCGGAAATTAAGGCGTGTTCGTTTAATTTATGTCTCGCGAATCGCTCCTCTAATCCTTCTTCTAATACAATACGAAGTCCTTCTCGTAATGCATAAAGCATCGAAGTAGCTTCGGTATGGTGGTTTAATCGTCGCGGTCCCCAATAATCTTGTAGCATACTGATGTCAAAATAATTACTTTTGATGGTTGGATGACTCATCGCTTCTTCGTTTTTTCGGTCTGCTTCTGTCGAGATTCCACGCTCTACTTTTTTTCTTGCATTTATTAATTTTTCTAATCGATGGTTATAAGTAATCGGGGACATTCCTGAAGGAACAGATAGGCATTTTTGCGTACCTCCTACAAGTCCATCAATATACCATTCATCTACTTTTACTGGTGTTCCACCTATGGATGCGACGGCATCAACGACAAGAAAAACATCTTCTTCTCTACATGCTTTTCCAATCTGATCAAGCGGCTGCATGCAACCAGTCGACGTTTCACCATGAACAATGGCGGTGATTTTTGGTTTTACTCGCTTTATTTCATCAATTACATCGTTTTGATCAAAAACCTCGCCCCATGTTGTTTCCATGATGTGAACTTCAGCACCATAGCGCTCACAAATCTCGGTTAACAAGTGGCCGAATCGTCCGAAAATGGGTACTAATACTTTGTCGCCAGGTTCAATAATGCTACAAAGTAATGCTTCGATACCTGATCTAGATGTGCCATCTACTGGGAAGGCCCACTGGTTTTTTGTTTGAAAAACTTCTCGTAACATTTCCATTACTTCATTCATAATCGTCGTAAATGCAGGATCAAATTGACCGACAATTGGTGTGCTCATCGCTCGAAGCACGCGCGGGTCAACTTCCACAGGTCCTGCTGTCATAATTGTCCGAAGTGGCGTGTTTAATTCCTTATAGCTCACGTGTTCTTCCCCCTCATACTATAGTCAATTTCCTCATAACGGAAAGATGCAAATAGCTGCCTGAGCTAATTGACTCATTTAGTAGGCTAATTCATATAAAAATGCTGCAAGAACGTCTACCCCATTTTGTAAATCTTCATTACTAGTAAACTCCTTTGGTGAGTGGCTAATTCCATTCACACTAGGTACAAACAGTAAAGCTGTCGGACAATAAGCGCCAAATACTTGTGCGTCATGCCCTGCTCCACTAATCATTTCTTGATAAGAGATTCCTAAATGTTCTGCTGCTGTCTTCATCATTTCTGTAAGCTCCGTATTCATGGCAACAGGAGATGCGTCCATCCATTTTGAAACAGAAATAGCTGTATCGGTATGTTTGGCAATTGCTTGAAAATGCGTGAACAGTTTCTCGCAAAATTGATCCACCATTTCCTGGTTGTAATGTCTAACATCTAGGGTGAAATCAACCTCCCCGGCAATCACATTTGGTACGTTAGGCTTCGCGTTAAGTTTGCCAACAGTCGCGACTAAATTCGGATCAAATTGAGACGCTTGCTCTGCGATATAAGAGATTAATTTAGCGGCGGCAGTCATCGCATCTTTACGATAGGACATTGGCGTAGTTCCGGCGTGATTACTTTCCCCAGTCACACAAACATTGAATCGTCTTTGACCAACAATGTGACTGACCATCCCGAGTGATTTTTGATTTCGTTCTAGTACAACACCTTGTTCCACGTGCAATTCAATAAAGTAACCAATGTCATCTCGTCTAGGAGAATGGTAGTTTGCGGGATTAAATCCTGCATCCGTCATCGCATCTATAAATGAAACATTGTCCGTGTCTTTTATCGTTGTTATATCATCAAGACTATACCGACCAGTAATGCTGCCAGATCCCCAAAAGGTAAGTGGAAAACGGCTTCCCTCTTCCTCACATAAGGAAACGACCTCAATGGTTTTCTTTGGCTGCCCATATGTTTTATATAAGTGTTTCACTGCTAGTAAGCTGGCAATAATACCGTACACACCATCATAAACCCCACCTTCAATAACAGTGTCAATATGGGAGCCAGTTACGATTTTCTTTGTTGCAGGGTCACTTCCTTCTAATCTCCCGAAGAGATTACCAACACTATCAAAGTAGGAGGAAAATCCCATCGTATTCATTTTTTGCTTTAAGGCATGCTGTGCGCAGGTCCATGATGAATTATATAATAAACGGTTAACCCCACCAGATTCGGATTGTCCAAAGGAAGCAAGCCATTTCACTAATGTTTCTACATTTTCCGTTTGTTGATGTGAAATAGATGTTCGAATTCCCATGAAGCGCGCCTCCTATCCACTATTTGATATATTCAGTTTATCAAGGGCTTTGATGTTGTTCATTGGTAAAAGTGTACGAAATAAAAGGATTTTTTGTGCTTCTTAACCAAATAATCTAAATATTTGTTAAAATACAAGTAAAGCAATTTAATAGGGGCGGATATAACATGAAACTTATCGAAGTGTTGAAGATACCGGCGTTGGAGGGTTCAATGGTAATTGCTGGAGCGGAAGGGCTACAAAAAGAGGTGCTTCATGTAAATATGATGGACGCCCCGGATATTATCGATTATTTAAAGCCAAATGAATTGTTAGTTACGACTGCATATCATTTAAAAGATGATCCAGGTCAGCTACATACATTAATAGAACTGATGGCGGAACATGGATGTGCAGCGCTTGGAATTAAAACACAACGTTTTTTAAAACAAATTCCAAAATCTGTGATTGATGTAGCTAATGCTAGGAACTTTCCGATTATCGAGCTTCCGATTCATAGTTCCTTAGGAGATATCGTTAATCAAGCTTTGAGTCATATTTTAGACAAACGTACCAATGAATTACGCTTTGCGATAGATACGCACAAGCAATTTTCACAGCATATTATCAGCGGTAGTGGCATCGAAAAATTGCTGAGAAATTTATCAGAGATGATTCGTTATCCAGTCGTATTACTTGATAAGCATGTAAAGCCAATTGCATTTTCCCATAAAGATAAAAGATATAGGGACATTGTTAAGGGATTGTATCGTAAAGACTCTGCTGTTTTCACGCCAGAAACTTCTTATTTTACATTCTCGACGTTACCTGATAAAGAAACCTATTCTGTTTATTCTGTGTACACATATGAAAAGACAGCAGGTTATTTGGTAGTCTTTGGTGAAATTCATGCAGAAGATCATGCAGCCATGTTAACGATCGAACAGGCGACGAACGTTATTTCTTTTGAATTAATGAAAGAAATTGCGTTACAACAATATTCGAGAAGAATAAGAAACGAGTTCTTTTTTAATGTGACGGAAGGTGCATTTTCATCTCAAGAAGAAATTATAAATCGAGCAAAGGAATTCAATTTAGCTTATGAACAAAAGTACCTCTGTGCGATTGGTAAGCTGGAAGTCAATGCATCTGCCGGAACCTTTACACAAAATCAGAGAGAATACGATAGCATTTTTGAATATTTGGAGGAAGAGCTGGCAGGTGTAACGGAGCGCTGTCACTTGTTTACACGAGGAGAGTTGTTTGTCTTACTTTTTGAAGTGGAAGATGCGACACAGTTAACATCAAAATCGGTAGTCAAGCAGCTAGAACAGCTTCAAATAAAGGTAACGGAACGCTATAAGCGGGTAATTTCGTTTGGGATTAGCAATTTTACACGCACCTTTTTACAAGTGAAAAATGCTTTTAAAGAAGCGCAGGACGCGTTATATGCCGGGGAAATGTCTGGCAGAGCAGGCTTTATACAAAGTTATCGCACAAAGGATGTTGTGGAATTATTACGTGCGGTTCCAAAGGATGATTTAACGGAATTTTATTATCACGTATTAAAACAGCTTGCTGGTGCACAACGGGATGATGAACAAACATTGCTAAATACGTTATTTGTCTACTTAGAATCACATTGTCAGATTTCTGAGACGGCTAAAAGACTTTTTGTACATCGAAACACGGTAGTTTATCGGTTAGAAAAATGTGAGGAAGTACTAGGTGGTCCGATAAATGATCCGGAAACAACCTTGCAAATTCGACTAGCTTTAAGGATAAAAACACTATTAAAGCTATAGAGTTGTTTTAGGTATTATGCTTATTTTCTGATTGAAAAATTGGTGATGATTGATAATGACATAGGTCTGTTGGTTACTTACTATTAATGAATAGGATGTACGATCGGCACATAAACAGATAGGAGCAGATATATGGTGCTAAGCATGGACGATTTAAATCAATTGGATAAGGATCAATTTGTACATGAACTGGGAGATGTTTTTGAGCATTCACCGTGGGTGGCGAAAAAGGCAGTAGCTTTTCGCACCTTTTCTTCATTGCAGGCACTTCACCAACGGATGGTGGAAATTGTAAATAATGCACCATTTGAAGAACAATTAGAATTAATTAGAGCTCACCCCAATTTAGGTGAGAAAATCGAGATGAGCGATGATTCTACGAAAGAACAACAAGGTGCAGGTTTGCAAAATCTAACGGTGGAAGAATACAATAGCTTTCAATCGTTGAATAAAGCATATATGGAAAAATTCGGCTTCCCATTCATTTTTGCAGTAAAAGGGAAAAACAAACATGACATACACGATGCGATGAAGAAACGAGTCAATCATACAGAGGAAGAAGAATTCGAAACAGCTTTATCAGAAATCTACAAAATCGCACTGTTTCGTTTACAAGCGAAAATAGCAGAAGATGACGTTAGGGGTGTTTGAATGGCGGGATTAACCACACATATCCTAGATGTAACGCATGGTCAGCCAGCGGCAAATACAACAATCGAACTTTATAGATTGGAAGGTTCACAAAGAAACCATATTAAAACGAAAAAAACGAATAGTGATGGTAGATTGGATGAACCGCTACTGACAGGTGATGAATTGGAGATAGGTGAATATGAGCTTGTCTTTCACGTTGGAGCTTATTTTAAGGCGAAAAAAGTACCATTAGCTGAACCGGTCTTTTTGGACAAAGTGCCGGTCCGATTTGGTGTAAGTCAGGTGAGGGGACATTATCACGTTCCGTTACTAGTTTCGCCTTGGGGATATCAAGTGTATCGAGGAAGTTAAAAGAGGAAAGAGGTTATCATAAGCTGGATAACCTCTTTCTGTAGAGAGTGAATTTACTTTGGTTCAAGATTGATAAACTGGTAGTACTTTTTTACCAGAAAAACAACGGAAGTAAAGAAACACCAAGGATCGTTCCTAGAGCAACGCCCCATCCAAAACCAGGTCTAGGTCCCCAAAATCCATAGCTGTAACCGCCTAGGTTACGGGATGGTAATGGTCTTAAAAAAACATGTGAGTTATTTACTCGATCGACGATTCCTCGATGCACCTGTCCATCACGTGTGCGAATTGCTACCGGACGGCCCTTACACCGATTACATACCTCTGCATAATGTGACATAACGAAAGTCTCCTTTCCAATGTGCTCATTAACTATCATATGTCACGAATTACGATTCGTATGGGAAAACTGTGCTAAGGCATGTGCACATATTTATCGGTAGTTAGTTTAATCAATCTCATAATACTGATTTTTAGCTAGCTGTATAAGGTAATTATGAAATTGACTCAGTTGTCTGAGAATAGAGAACCTTCTAGTATGACTTCGGAAGATAGAGCTAAAAGTTCATTCATCGACGTTTCATGTTTCTCCGTATAGGAGGAAACTAGATGAAAACCGGCATTGTATCCGAGCCATTTAGGTATATTACCTTTGCCATACATGAAAAGTTCATGCCGTTCGTCAGATTTTTTAAGAGAAAGGTTAGAGGACAACCATTTCTCCCAATACTTTTTCGCTAGCTCAGTATCATATAATGACGTCCATTTACCGAGGTACTTTTCACCTACAAGATCTAGAACAGCATATTCTGCTAGCCCTTCTAAAACAATACCGTCCAGCAGGTTTAGCTCGGATTCCGATTTTTCGAGTGCTTGTAGTCTGCATACGTGATTGTACTCGTGCGTGACGAGTGCTTTCAAACGTAGATTGTCAGTCTCTTTAGGTAAAAATAAAATACACTTATCTAGGTAGCTTAAGCCATTTACTCCATGTAGCTCCATTTGCAGATACGTGTTTTGATGATCTGATGGGAATATCATGATAGGTACATCTGGACCATCCCACTTTTTTCTTAAATAAGATATAAGTTTGGTTGTTTTGTTCCAATAATTTTGGGTGAAAAATGCTTTAATTACTTCTTTATCTGATCGTGAAGGTGCGAACATGCCGTGATTTAACAAATGAAGATGAATGTCATAGGCGGTTGCATCCTGAAAGTAAGAAGTTAAACTCTTGCATAAAAAATCCTGCTGTATTTGAAAGTCTTCTTTGCGGGTATTTTTCTTACTTTTAATATAATCCTTCAGCCATTCATTCGTAGCAAGTACACTCAAAAAATTACCTCCTTACTTTTGACAATAGTAAATGCGGGCACCTGTTTGGTCATGATACTTTTCTGTAAGTTGCTGATGCTGCATTAACCAGTGAAATGTTGTTTCATCAATACTTTCGTCCAAAGCATATTCGGCGGAATGCGTTTGGTTAATAGTGGGATTTGTTACACGGACATTAGAAAAGCCAGCTTCAGTAAGCTGCTGCACCCATTCTTGCTCCTCCCACACTTGCGTAAATCCATAAAAACTAGTGAGCTCGTTTATTTGTTCATCATCCAGTGGTGATTGCTTTGTAATTTCAATCATGATTAATTTGCCGGAAGAAGCTAGTACTCTATGATATTCTTGTAATGCTTCTGGAATATTTGTAAATGCTGTAACCGACTCAGACAATACATAATCAAACGATTGATCAGGAAAAGGAAGAGATTCTGCTTCTCCAACAACTAACTTAGCTTTTGATTTCTGTTTAGCTATTCTTTTTTGGGCTTTCGTAATCATTCCTGCATGACGGTCAATTCCAGTTGTAGCACAATTGTAATGGCTGGCAATATACTCAATCGTCTGGCCAGTGCCGCAGCCGATGTCGAGTATTTTAGATGCCGCATTAATATCTTCATTCCTTAATAAATCTTTTGTTAACTCGAGACTTCCAGGATGTGCGCCTCCGATACCAAAGGAAGCAAGAAAGTCGGTATAAGTGAAATTCATATAAAAGGACTCCTTATCGATTTTACTGATAATTTATGCATGCACACTTGAGTTGGGAATAGTAGTTATAAGTTTTGAAAAGAATCACCTATTATTTAACAAATGGGGTGTGTTAGTATATTAGTAGATTAGTCAATTTCATAATAATGAATTTTAGCTATTCACATCATATTAAACTGTCTCCAAACAATATGTGGATGATAATTATGAAATTGAATCAGATAAGACATAAAATAGAAGGTGATGACCATTACGGAAAACGAGAATAAAGTACTTTCACTTCACGCGTTAACGAAGAACTATGGTGCCAAAATGATTTTAAAAGCGATTGACCTCGATGTCTACCGTGGTCAAATTATCGGCTATATCGGCCCGAATGGTGCTGGGAAAAGTACGACAGTTAAAATTATGCTCGGGCTTGTGGAAGGCTATCATGGGCAAGTAGAAATATTTGGTGAAGATATAAAAACCAGTGATGGTAGCTACAAAAGAAGAATCGGCTATGTCCCTGAAAACGCAGAGGTATATGATAACCTAACTGCATCTGAATATTTAACATTCGTTGGTGAGCTATACGGCATGAGCCCCGCGCAGGTAGAGCGCAAATCTAGAAGATTAATGGAGTTATTTGAGTTACAAGACGTGCTTCATACTCGTATTTCTTCATTTTCTAAAGGGATGAAGCAAAAGGTATTAATTATTTCGAGTTTGTTGCATGACCCTGATCTTCTTTTTTTAGATGAGCCGTTAAGTGGATTAGATGCAAACAGCGTGATGATCGTAAAGGAAATTTTAGCTCAACTTGCGGCACAAGGAAAAACAATCTTTTACTCCTCCCATATCATGGATGTTGTAGAGAAGATTAGTAATCGGATTATTCTTTTAGCGGATGGCAATATTGTTGCCGATGGAACTTTTGATGAGTTGCGACAGCAAAATAAGGAAGGTACGTTGGAAGAAATCTTTAATCAGCTAACAGGGTTTGATGAACACCAAGAAATTGCCGAACGTTTTGTTGCAGCTGTGCAAGAGGATGATACCGATGACTAACTTTAAATCGTTAATGTTTCTCGATTTATTTAAAGGGCTATTCCTAAAGCTCGGCATCGATTATCCTGTGATGCGGAGGATTCTACAAGTAAAATTAACGATGGATAGTCGTAGAGTACCGACTATTTTTAATCAACCGAATGCCAAGAAAAAAGAAGGCAATCAGTTTTTAAAATCATTAGGTATTTATGCTTTATTTGGTTTGTTTTTAGTTATCTTTATCGTGATGGGTGACAATTATATCTATCAAATGAGTATTACCTTTGGTGTTATCATGTTTATCGTGATGACGTCGATGATCTCAGATTTTTCTTCGGTGTTGTTAGATGTGAGAGATAAAACAATCCTGAGTACGAAGCCAGTCAGTAAACGAACGATTAATGCAGCAAAAACCTTACATATTTGCATCTATATGACGCTGCTAACCGGTGCACTGACAGCAATACCGTTAATTGCAGGTTTAATCAGACATGGATTCGTATTTTTTCTTGTTTTTTTCATAGAATTATGGTTGGTCGGAATGTTTATTTTAGTGGTTACTGCTTTAATCTACATAACGATTTTACGTTTTTTTGACGGAGAACGGTTAAAGGATATTATTAATTATGTGCAAATCTTGTTATCTGTTGGTATGTTAATTGGTTATCAAGTATTAGCAAGATCATTTGAAATCGTCGATCTTACTGTTAATTTTCAATATTATTGGTGGCATGCGTTTATTCCACCGATTTGGTATGGTTCGGTATTTGAATTAGTCAATGGCAATGTGAGTACGTATTCGATTATCTTTTCGATACTCGCAGTGATTGTCCCGTTTATATCGATTATCATTTACATCCGTTTGATTCCGACATTTGAGCGTAATCTGCAAAAGTTAATGAGCCATACCGAGAAGGGTAAGAAAAAAGAATCAAGGATAGGAAGATTATGGGCGAAGTTACTTTGTCGTACACAAGAAGAAAGAACGTTCTTTCGGTTTGCTAGTCTATTGATGAAAAAAGAAAGAGATTTTAAGCTGAAAGTGTATCCTTCATTGGGGTTTGCCCTAGTGATTCCATTTGTATTTTTGTTTAATCAGCTTTATATGAGTACATTTGCAGAGCTTCGAGATAGCAATAGCCTATTTTTAGTGATTTATTTTTGCATCATTATGATCCCAACAGCGATCCTGATGTTGAAATATTCAGGCACATATAAAGGTGCATGGATTTATCGAGTCACGCCAATTAAGGATACGTCCGTTATTTATAGCGGGACATTAAAAGCATTCTTAGTAAAGCTTTTCCTTCCCATATACGTTATTTTGAGTATTATCTTTGTTAGTATTTTTTCATTTCGGATTTGGGAAGATTTAATTATCGTACTAATCGTTTCGTGCATCTATACAGTTATATGCTTTAAAGTGTTAAACCAAACAACCTTGCCATTCACGCAATCATTTGATGCGATCCAGCAAAGTGAGACGGGGAAGATTTTTATGCTCATGTTTATCATGGGTGGATTTGCGATCGTGCATTATATAAGTACAATCATTCCGTTTGGTACGTATATTTATATGGTAGTACTTTTGGTCGTTAATGTTTTTATATGGAAGAAGGCTTTCTCATCACGTAATAAGAGTTACTAGAGTTAGATAATTTAGTTAAAAGTGTCAATTTCATAGTTATTTTACACAGCAATTCAAATACACATATGGTTTGGGGGAGCATTAACCCAACTATATGTGTATTTGGTTTGATAACGTTTTTTAGATGGTGATTTTTCATATTTATATAAAAATTGACGTAAACTGACTGGTAGTGAATAAACATATTTTCATTTTACGTGTAGTGTAGTAACATAGGATAAATTGTTAAAATATTTAGTCTAATACAAAGTGAGTGATTTTGGTGGAGGAAAAAGAATTAGAGTTATTACAATTACTTGAAAAAAACGGTAGAATGGAAGCAGAACAAATTGCGATAATGATGGATATAAGTGTAGAAGATACGAAGCATATGATTAAAAAGCTAGAAGATGAAAATGCCATCCTTGGATACTCGGCACTTGTAGATTGGTCAAAGGTACTCAAGTATGAAGGTGTTACTGCGATGATTGATGTAAAGGTTACCCCGGCAAGAGGTGTCGGTTTTGATAAGGTTGCTGAAAGAATATATCGATTCCCGGAAGTTAAAGCAGTTTATTTAATGTCAGGTGCTTATGATTTATCTGTTTCGATTGAAGGTACAACGATGATGGAAATTAGTCGTTTTGTATCAGATAAATTATCTACATTAGATGCGGTTATTTCTACTACAACCCATTTTGTTTTGAAAAAATATAAGCATGATGGCATTATCTTTGAAGATGATGACGATGAGGATAAAAGAATCTTGGTGTCACCATGAAAAGTCAGCAAACGTCATACCTTTCAAAGACAGTGGAAGATTTGCAGCCATCAGGGATAAGAAAGTTTTTTGATTTGGCATCACAAATGGAAAATGTCATCTCTCTAGGAGTAGGGGAGCCTGATTTCGTTACACCGTGGAATGTGATCGAAGCAAGCTATCATTCCTTAGAGCGAGGATTAACTGCATATACAGCTAATGCTGGTTTGTTGGAACTTCGTGAGGAAATTAGTAAATACTTGCATGTGAATCATCACGTAGACTATGATCCGAAAACACAAGTCTTAGTTACTGTAGGAGCTAGTCAAGCGATTGATTTAGCGCTACGAGCGATTGTTAATCCTGGTGATGAGATCATCGTTGTTGAGCCAGGATTTGTTTCTTACGCACCGGCAGTACGTCTAGCTGGTGGAAAACCGGTTATTATAAATACAACACCAGAAACTGCTTTTAAATTACAGCCTGAACAATTACAAAAGGCAATTACACCACGTACGAAGGCAGTTATGCTATGTAATCCAAACAATCCAACAGGTACTTATTTATCAAAAAGTGACCTGGACCAAATTGGAGAAGTTATTGAAAAGCATGACTTACTCGTTTTATCAGATGAGATTTATGCAGAGTTAACATACGATGACACATATACGAGCGTTCCAACCATCAAAGGTATGATGGAGCGCACAATATTAATTTCAGGTTTCTCAAAAGCCTTTGCAATGACGGGCTGGCGATTAGGTTATACCACAGGGCCAAAGTCAATCATTGAGGCAATGACAAAAATCCATCAATATACGATGATGTGTGCACCAACGATGGCACAGCATGGAGCAATAGAAGCGTTAAAAAATGGTGGGAAAAGTGTCAGTGATATGAAGCAGAGTTATCGCCAACGTCGTAACTTTGTCGTGGACGGACTAAAGAAAGCTGGACTATCGTGTGATTTACCTGGAGGAGCATTCTATGTTTTCCCTTCGATTGCTAGTACAGGTTTATCATCCGAACAATTTGCCGAGCAATTATTGTACCAAGAAAGAGTCGCAGTTGTGCCAGGTAATGTTTTTGGTGAAACAGGTGAAGGATATGTTCGTTGTTCTTATGCTGCGTCATTAAAACAGCTAGATGAAGCAATGAAACGGATCAAACGATTTGTTGAACAATTATAAAAGGAGTTATAAGGCCATGTTTGTGGTCTTATAACTCCTTTTATATGTATAAATTAAGCAGAGGAGTATAGCTTTAGCTCCGCCTCGTGGTCCTAAGCTTATCGGTGGAGGTCTGTCTAGCTTCGTCTGGACGCGGCGTGGAGGTTACCGGGGATCGATCGGACCAATTGATTTTGGGGTATTTGGGGGATTGCACCACACATCAGGATAATTGCACCGTTCGGGAGGTTGATTGCACCAGACTGCGTGATAATTGCACCAAACAAGCAGCTAATTGCACCACAACGCATAAACGAGCGCCCTGAGCTTTTCATATCCTGCCATCAGGTGCTTTTAACCTAGCAATCTAGGTTAATAATAAGGTAGAATTATAGTAGAATTTGTAGAAACTAACCCTTACAGGAGAGTGAGTCGATGAGTATAGAGAAAAAGCCAAGTAGGTTTGCGCTGAAGCTTATTTTGACACCGATTCGAACTTTTTTGGAAAGTCGTTCAGAAATTGTGGTTGAAAAAAATGACACGTTAACCATGAAACCTCCTTATATCATCTTGTCGAACCATGTTACGAATTGGGATATGTTCTTGCTTAACTGTTATGTAAAAGATCCAATTTGTTTTGTAGCTAGTGATTCCTTATTTAGGCATCCGCTTTTAAAGCGTGTATTAAACTATGCGGGCGCCATCCCAAAAACGAAATTCAAAAATGATGCGAGTACGATTCGGGCAATCATGAAAGCGAAGAAGAATAAGCGAGCTATTGCGATTTTCCCTGAAGGAAATCGTAACTGGGATGGTAGTACAGAACCAATCATTTACACGACGGCAAAGCTTGTTAAATCGTTGAAAATTCCGGTAGTTGTCGCAACTATAAGCGGTGGTTACCTTAGTCATCCAAGGTGGGCAGACTATCATCGTAAAGGTAAAATATCAATCTCGTTAACAAAGGTATGGGATGAAGAAGAACTAGCTAACGAAACACCAAAATCGATTGATGAAAAGCTAGCATTAGCACTCGGTCATGATGAAGTGAAATGGCAGCATGATAAAGGTTATGCTTATCAGGGTAAAGCACTTGCTGAGCACATCGAACGATTACTATTTATTTGTCCACACTGTAAGGAAATAGGGGAAATGCGTTCTAATCAAGATTTGGTAGATTGTCAAAGCTGTGCTTATAAAGTTCGTTACACCCCTTATGGAACGTTTGAACAAGTAGAAAAGCCGGTTACTTTTGCAACGCCAAGAGATTGGCATCAGTGGCAACTATCCTATATGGAAAAGACGATAGATAGTGGAAACTTAAGTCAAAGTTGGCAGGGCGCAATGAAGGATCATGTGAAATTGTATGTTTCAGAGGAGCGGCAGCCTTTCCAATTCGTGTCTTCAGGAACGCTATCGGTGGTAGATGATAACATGAGTTTTCAAGCAGATAAGGGAGGAAATCATAGCTTCGAACTTGAACATATCGAAGGTTTAAATGTTCAACTTCATCATAAATTGGACTTTTATTATCACAACAAAATGTATCGTGCCATCTTTTATCGACCTGAAACTTCTGCATACAAATGGTTGAAAACAATTCAACTGTTAGGATTGTCAGAGAACAAGAAGGTGAGGGAAAAAGTTGAGTAATTCATGGGAGTTTATTATTGATTTTACGTGGTTGTCATTATTTATCGCTGTAGCAGCTGTATTAAAAGCAAGAATTCCTGCTTTACAAAGATTTATCATACCAACGTCAATGATTGCTGGATTTATGGGTTTAATTGTTGGTCCAGAAGTGATTGGCTGGATTAGCTTTGATTTAGACAGGTTGGGTGATTTAGTTTACCATCTGATGGCAATTGGGTTTATTGCATTATCTCTTAAGGAACGTAATGTGGAGAAAAAACCAGGCATGTTAAATGCCGGCATGTTCATTGTTTCCACCTATTTAGTACAAGGTGTGCTAGGGTTTGGCATTTTACTAATTCTGATGATGACGATCTATCCTGATATTTTTCCGGGTGTTGGTCTGTTATTGCCGTTAGGATTTGGTCAAGGACCTGGGCAAGCCTATTCCATTGGAACGCAGTGGGAACAGCTTGGCTTAACTGGTGGAGGAAATCTCGGTTTAACGATTGCTGGAATTGGATTTATATGGGCAACGGTTATTGGTATTATACTTATGAATATTTTAACGAAAAACAAACGTTATACGTCCAATTCCACAAGCAATGCAGCGCATCATGATAAAGTAATCGAAGAATTAGAACCAGATGAAATACCATTAAGTGATGCAATGGACAAGCTATCCTTTCAAATGGCACTTATCGGTGTAATTTATTTAGTGACCTATTTAACGATTGTAGGATTAGGAAATGTATTAACTCCACTTGGGACGTACGGAGAGACTTTTTCACAGCTATTAATGGGTTTTCACTTTATCATTGGTAGCTTATATGCCATATTGTTCCGCTGGATATTAAACCGCTTAAGGGATAAAGGTGTGCACTTGGAGCACAAACCTAACAACTATTTATTGCAACGGATCTCTGGTTTTTCGTTTGACTATATGATCGCAGCATCTATCTCGGCTATTTCGATTTATGCCTTAAGGGAGTACGCTTTCGTTGTTCTGCTGCTGACAACGGTTGGGGGAGCGGCAACTATTTTCTTTACGGTATGGCTTTGTCCGCGGCTGTTTCCACAGGATAAGATACCTAATGTTCTAGGATTCTACGGTATGCTCACCGGAACGATTTCGACCGGAATGGCATTAGTCAAAGCAGTAGACCCAAAATTCAAATCGAATGCAACCGAGAATATGGTAATGGGTAGTGCAACAGCGATTATGTTCGGGATTCCATTATTGCTTATATTAAATATACCGATCGTTGGATACGTGGAACAGAAACCGATACTTTATGTGTATACTTTTTTTGCGCTAGTCGCCTACTTGTTTATGCTAATGACGATTATGCATTTTAGGGTGAAGAAACAAAAATGATAATCAGAGGGAGCATTAAGTGTTTATTTCTAAGATGTTCAATACGGTAAATAAATTAGAAAAATACTGAAAACATTAAATCAAATCAAATACCGACATGGTTAATTATGACTATGTAAGTTGTGTCGTGAAATAGTTCATACTATATATTCTAGGTAAAATGTATTATAAAATATATGTTTAACGTTAAAAATGTATAAATTTACTATAAAAATTATCATGAATTGTCGAAATTACACGACTTTTGACCTATTTTAAAATGTGGATGTCTGCTTTAGTATAAGTTTAAGAGATTTAGTCGGAAAATTTTATATTTCCTGCATCTCGATAAAGGCAAACCTGGTGAAAGCCAGAGACGCAAAGCTATAGGGGCTTACGTGTAGAAATACACGGTGCCAGCCAGTTACCGAAAGAACAGGGAGTAGTTTAATCAACTTGGATAGTTTTAGAGATTACATGAAAATGTAATGCTAACTCTTAAATTGTTGATTAACTACAGTAATAACCCCGCTTTCGGTAAAGGCGGGGTTATTTTTATTAATCGGAGGTGAAGCATTGAAGTTAGTTAACCTGAGTAATGATCAGGTAATCGCTGAGCAAATTGGACAAGCCTATTCCTTCTTCAAACGACTGAAGGGGCTAATGTTTACAGATCAGCTTAGTCTAGGAACAGGATTACACATTAAACCCTGCCAATCCGTCCATACTTACTTCATGAATTACTCCATTGATATTTTGTACGTGAACAAAAACAACATAGTCGTTGCTATCGACGAGGCTTTGGAACCAGGGAAAGTCGGAAAACGTTATGCAGATGCGGTTTCTGTAATTGAATTACCAGCAGGAGCAGCAAAGAAATCATTAACTAGAGTTGGTCATAATTTAAATTTTATATTATAAAGGGAGAGATTCTAAATGTTGAACAAATTAAAAGGATTGTTTATTGAAGAAGATGGACAAGGTATGACTGAGTATGCGATCGTGTTGGGTGTTATTGCTGTTGGTGTGGTTGCAATTATTACCTTATTCGGCAAACAAATAACAGCAATGTTTAAAGATGTAACAGACTCACTTACAGATGTATCTGGTGTAAGTTCATAATATTTTTAAAAAGGCAGCTTTACTTAAATAGTAGAGCTGTTTTTAAACTTTTTGTAACAGGGAGAGTGAGTATATGTTGCTAAATCTATTGTTATTCACAGTTCTATTAATCTGTGTAATTACTGACTTGCAAAGTAGGAAAATATATAATAAAGTGATTTTTCCAGCAATACTCATAGCTCTTCTAATAAATATGATCTTTCTAGGTTGGAACGGTCTTCTTATTAGTTTACTAGGGTTTATAAGTGGTTTAGCTCTACTTTTGATTCCATATCTGATGGGTGGCATGGGCGCGGGTGACGTTAAGCTGCTGGCGTTAGTTGGCGCAATAAAAGGGACATCGTTTGTATTGTACACAGGGTTTTACATGGCTGTAATTGGGTGTGTGATTGGTGTTCTAGTTTTGTTGTTCCGCAAGGGAGTTACACGACGTTTTAAACAAATGTTTTACTCCTTATGTGGAATCAGATATGGTTTGAAAATTCCATTGCTCCAGAAAGAAGGTTTGCAAACCACATATCCCTATGGTGTAGCAATTGCAGCAGGTGCGGTAATGGCGTTCTTTCTAAAAGGTGTGTTCTGGCTATGATCCGTGATGAAAAAGGTCAATCTATTGTTGAAACAGCGCTCGTTATCCCTCTCTTACTTTTATTAATAATAGGCATAGTAGATGTAGGTAAAATTATATACACGCATTCCACGCTGCAATATATTACACAACAAACTGCACGTGAAGCGACGCTAGGTAGAAACGTATCCGAATTAGAACAATTTGCTAACCAACAAGCAAATAACTCAAGAGTAAGTATACAACCAGACATAACATCTTCAGGTGATTCAGTAACTGTAAAGATTCAATCTGAAATAGAACCACTAATTCCGTTTGATAAGTTATTCCCATCAAATTCTATAACACTTTCATCTACTTCTACGGTAAGAATAGAGTGAGAGAATTTAAGCAATAACCGGAGGGAAAACGGAAGCTTCTTATTCCCCGAAACTATTACTACTAATACTTTATATAGGATTTAAACAAGGTATTTTCTAGCAAGATTCTGACGCCGAGCTTAACGGACATATACGATAAGACTAACAGAGTAGGTGGAAAGCATGCGTTCCAAATTTTTATTTTTATTAGCAATCATAATGGCAATCATTACTACTTTTTTATTTTTTAATAATACACAACAGCCCCCTCAAACAGAACAAGTTGCACAACAAAGTACAGTAAAGGTGATTGTTGCAAAGCAACCGATTACTGAAAACCAACTGATTTCTGCTGACATGCTTGAGGAAAAACAAGTGGTCGATGAAAATGTGCTGCCGCAAGCAGTGTCTAGCATTGCAGAAGTCGAAGGGAAATTTGCTACAGGGACAATTGAATCTGAGGAAATCATCCTTTCTCATCACCTAACTGATGCACAAGAAGAAAATTTATTTTTATCACGGAAGGTAAAAGAAGGTTTCCGAGCTGTTTCGATTTCCGTAAGTGACATTCAGTCAGTAGCAAATCTAATCGAGCCCAATGATTACGTAGATGTGAATTTAACAAAAGGTGATTTGTTTAAAGAAGGCCAAGATTCAACGGTGATTTCGGAAATAATATTATCCAATGTTCATGTGTTGGCGGTAGGTAAGAAAATGGTCGAATCGACTACCGTAGCTGACCAAATTGATTATAATACGATTACTTTTGAATTAACACCAAGTGATGCAAATACTTTAATAAAAGCTACATTAGAAGGTACGCTTCATTTAACGCTACATTCAAGAATTAATTCAGATAATCCATCAGAACAATGATGATCTAATAGGTAAACGTAGAAGGAGAGACCATCATGGCAAGGGACGATACTACCGAGCTAGAGCAAAAGGGAAAAGTTATTGCGGTTTGCAGTGCAAAAGGAGGGGTTGGCAGAACACTAATTTCTGTTAACCTCTCTGTGGCATTAACGAAGAAAAACCTAAATGTTTGTTTGCTAGACGGTGATTTTCAGTTCGGCGATATTAGTTTAGCAATGGATTTACAACCTACCTTTACGATAAAGGATGTGGTTGAGGAGATTGAAGGAATGGATGATTATTCTCTAAACAATTTCCTGTCTACCCATTCCTCAGGAGTTAACGTATTAGCTGCTCCGGACAGACCAGAGTTTGCTGAACTAATAACAAACGAAGCACTCGTTCGAGTGATAGAAATGTTACGTAACCAATTTGATTTTGTAATTATTGACACCGGTACGGAAATAAATGGTCATGCCGTTGATATTATCGAGCAAGCTGACCAGATATTGGCTATTACGACATTAGAAATGACTTCATTAAAGAACACTAGACTATTGTTAGAGACTTACGAAAAACTCGGGATAAGAGAAAAGGTGCAGCTAGTAATCAACCGTTTTGATATGGAAAGTTTGATTAAGGCGGAGGAAGTACCCGGCATGTTCAATGAAGTAACCGCGATTCAGATTCCGAATAATTTCAAGATTACATCTCAATCGTTAAATCTAGGGATCCCTTTTACTATTAGTCAGACAAAATCCAATTTGTCAAAGGTGTTATTTAAGATGGCAGAAAATATGACATCCAATACCGCGCATACAAAAAAGGATAAGAGTTCAAAAAACAAAAAATGGTTTGGCAAAAAAAGAAAGGAGTAAATCGTTATGAGTCTTCTAGATAAACTGCAAGAAAAACATGCACCTAAAAAACAACGAATTTCTGAAGACATAAAACCAAACGAAAAAGTAGATCCTTCACCTCCTAATACTGAAAAAACAAAAAAACAAGAAAATCCTACGCCGTCGACAAGTCAAAAAGTCATCAAGCCTAAAAAAGAAAATAAGAAACAGGCCGAATTAAAAAATTTAATCCACAAGCAGATTTTGCAAGAAATGAAAGCTGATGAGGATATAAATTCGATACTTCCTAAGATTGACGATATGGCAATGGAAATTATTAAAGAAGATGAATCATTTCGTGGCAATATTGACCGTAAACAAGTAGTCGATGATTTAATAAATGATCTAACAGGCTTTGGTCCAATAAATCCGCTTTTAATGGATGAGGATGTATCTGAGGTAATGGTAAATGGACCTAATCAGGTATATTGTGAGCGAAAAGGAAAGTTAGTACTTACGGATATTACTTTTCGCGACAATGAACACGTTATGAACGTGATTGAGAAAATTGTTGCTCCAATTGGAAGAAGAATTGATGAAAGCAGTCCAATGGTGGACGCCCGATTGCCAGACGGTTCACGTGTAAATGCGATTATTCCTCCGCTTGCATTGAACGGACCGACCATCACAATACGGAAGTTTGAAAAAGATCCTTTTGTTATTGATGATTTAATTAGATTCGGTACATTGACTGCAGAAATGGCTACCTTTTTGGATGCGTGTGTCAAAGCTAGACTAAATATGTTCATTAGTGGAGGAACTGGTTCGGGTAAAACAACGACACTTAATGTATTGTCTAATTTCATTCCCAATGATGAGCGGATTGTCACGATTGAAGACGCTGCAGAGCTTCAGCTAGGCCAGGAACATATTGTTTCATTAGAATCCAGACCTCCTAATATTGAAGGTAAAGGTAGCATCACGATTCGCGATTTAGTACGTAACTCTTTACGGATGCGACCAGATCGAGTCGTTATAGGTGAGGTGCGTGGAGCGGAAGCGCTCGATATGCTACAAGCCATGAATACCGGGCACGATGGATCACTAGCTACCGGGCACTCCAATAGTCCGCGTGATATGATCTCTCGTTTAGAAACAATGGTATTACTTGCAGGGGTAGATTTGCCAGTAAAAGCAATCCGAGAACAAATTGCTGGTGCAATCGATGTGATTATCCAACAATCTCGATTAAAGGATGGCTCACGCCGAATTACGAAAGTGACTGAAGTACAAGGCTTAGAAGGAGATATTATTGTCCTGCAAGACATCTTCACCTATGAGCAAAAAGGTATTAATGAGAATGGGACAATTAATGGAAGGCTAATCCCAACAGGAGTAAGACCCAAATTTTATGACCGTCTTGAAAATGCTGGATTTTCTATTCCGGCTACTGTTTTTATAAGTGAAGAGGAGTGGAACTAATGGATTTTTTTCTCATAATCATGGTTTTTCTCTCCTCTTTATTGTTTTATTGGGTAATTTTAAAAGCTTTCACTAAAAACGAAAAGGTCTTAGAGAAAAGAATTAACCGTTATTTATTCCAACAAGTAGAACAAGAAGATAAAAAAACTCCTAGGAAGAAACTAACGTTTGATTTGAGTTATACAAAACAGAAAGTAAGGAAAAAGTTCCTTACAAAAGATAGAAATGCAAAAATCCAAACATTAATCAATCGCGCAGGTGTACCACTGAAACCAGAAGAATACATTATGTTTCAATGGATTTCAACAGCCTTAACAGCAGGTCTATTATACTTGATCGTTGACAGCATATTTATCTTGCCAGTAGGAGCAATAGCAGGATTCATATTGCCGAAACACGTGCTAATCATAAAACAAAAACAACGACTCAAAGCATTTAATAATGGATTACCAGAGATGCTTTCGTCTGTTATCGGAGGATTAAGAGCAGGTTTTAGTTTTCCGCAAGCATTAAAGTCTTATATGGGTGAAGCGCAGGAACCGATGAAAGAGGAAATCAATACAGTACTGCGGGAAATGCAGTATGGTACTTCAGTAGAAGAAGCTTTAAATAATTTAAAAGATCGTATGCCTAGTGATGATCTTGACATTATGATCCAAGCAATTGTCATTCAAAGGCAAGTCGGTGGTAATCTTGCTACTGTTTTAGAGAAGATTGTAGATACCATACGTGAACGCATCAAAATTCATGGGCAAATAAAAACACTAACAGCGCAGGGGAGAATATCTGGAACGGTTGTGGGACTATTACCCGTGTTTTTAGGAGTTTTCTTATTTATGATTCAGCCAGACTATATAGGTACGTTATTTACAAATATAATTGGCATTGTCTTAATCGTTATTGGTAGTATATCAACTACTATTGGATTTTTACTCATTCGTAAGATAACAACAATTGAGGTGTGATCGAATGCTGCAAATTTGTTACTTCATTACAATTTTATTAGTTATCTTCGGTATGCTAGTGATGCGTAAGGAAAAGAAACAACTTGTCTCTAATCGTATATCAAAAGTACTTCAACATACTGGAGAAGAGAGCAAAGGGAAAGAGATGGAACAAGAAAAGCTTTCCTTTTCTAAACGAGTAATAGCACCAATCTGGAACCAACTTCAACGTAATTTCAAAAAAAGATTAACAAAAGAGAAGCAAGATAAACTCGAGTACAAATTGCTACAGGCAGGAAGTCCATTTGGAATGACCCCAATTGAGTTTCGAGTTGTACAAAACTTACTCTTAATATCGTTGCCAGTACTGTTGGTGTTATATGCAGCAATGTTAAAGTTTTCAATTGGTATTATCATATTATTTTTGCTTATAGGGCTTGGTGTAGGTGCATATCTACCAACGATGTATTTGAATCAGAAAACGAATGCTAGACAAAAACAAGCGAGTAAAGAACTTCCTGATTTTTTAGATTTATTAACAGTAAGTATTGAGGCGGGGTTAGGATTTGATTCCGCGCTGAGTAAAGTGGTTGCAAAGAGGCAAGGGGTATTGTCCCAAGAATTTCAACGTTGCTTAGAAGAAATGAGATTAGGAAAAACGAGAAAAGAGGCGTTATCAGGCGTAAGGAGCAGACTTTTTACAGATGATATCAAATCTCTAATTGGAAGTATTCTGCAAGCTGAGCAACTTGGAATTGGCATGGTGCAAATACTTCGAGTCCAATCCGTTGAGGTGAGGGGAAGAAGAAAGCAGCGTGCGGAAGAACAAGCAATGAAGGCACCTGTCAAAATGTTGTTTCCTTTAATACTATTTATTTTCCCTTGTATTTTTATCGTCTTGTTAGGTCCAGTATTAATTAACTTGATGGGGTTCTTTGGAGAAATGTAGAAAGTAAGCGCTTTGCGCATGTGTGATTACTTACCGTTATCGACCTCATAGACATGCATCATACTTAATAGGGAAGTATTGCTCCTCGAAAATGAGGATCTTCTGTCTAAAGGGAGGGATATGAATGAAAAAAATTTGGAGAATTTTTAAAAAGGAAGATGGAAATACGCTTGTGTTTTTTTCTCTAGTTATGGTTGTCTTAATGGGTTTTGCTGCTTTGGCGATAGATGTTGGGATGGTTCAGTTCACTAAAACTAAATTGCAAAATGCTGCGGATGCCGCAGCACTTGCAGGAGTACAAGATTTACCAAATCAGACGAATGCTAAAAATACAGCAACACATTACGCACAAGTAAATGGAGCAGAAAATGCACAAATAAACCCAGAAAATAATAATCCAAACAAAATTGAAGTTATAGCTACTAAAAATGTTGAGTACTCTTTTGCGAGAGTGTTAGGATTTACAGATGCAAATGTGTCTGCACGTGCAGTTGCGGCAAAAGTAGGCCCAGGTGGTCCATTTGATTATGCACTTTTTTCAGGCCATCCTGATACAGGTTTGTTTTCTAGTGCAAGCATGATAAAAATTCATGGTAGTGTTCATTCTAATTCAAAATTAGAAATTTACCCTTCTGTGTTAGATGTAACAGGATCAGTGGAAGCTGTTAAGACGTTAACTACAGGCGGTTCGCAGGTCAAAGTTACGGATACAGTGCAAGGTTCTAAAATTAATATTTACGCAGGCAGTGTCGATATTGGTAAAAGAGAAGAAAGTGCTGCAGCGTGGGTAGATATGCCAGATTTCTCGGAACAAATAAAAACTGAGGCGGAAGCTGCAGGGACAGTATATCAGGGAAACCAAAGATTTACTGGCCCTAATTTTAATATAGATGCTCCTATATATGTAAATGGAAATCTCGATGTTAATGCCAGTAACTTTACGGGCAATGGAATTATTGTTGCGTCAGGAGATATTACATTTAGCACTAGTAAAGTAACGAATACAGGATCATCTGTTGCGTTCTACTCCGCAAATGGAAATATAAATATCTATGCTGGAGACGTGGAAGTTGAAGGGATATTGTATGCACCTAACGGAACTATAAACATATCAACGTCAAATTTAAATGTAAAAGGTAGAGTTATTGGTCAACGGCTCAACATCTCTGCAGGAAATATTAACATAACTTCTTCAGCTGAAGATCTATCGAGTCTGCCATCAGAATCAAAGCTGGTGGAATAAAGTAATTATACCCTTAAAATCAAAAGCCGCTTACCCAAGCGGCTTTTATTTGCTCTCCTCAAACTCATATTCAATCTCACCATACTTACGCTTATACTTAATATGAAAATTCATTCCATCAAAATACCAGAGGTCAGAATTCTCCACATAAAAAGTAACGCCTTGCTCTGTTACTTGCATTGCAGGGTTAGATGGTTCATCATTTGAAATCCCTAGTGAGAAACCAGAAACAATGCCGCCACTACCACCATAACGGACGAAAAAGCGAACATAATCGCCTTCTTGTAAATCCATTTCATCTATATACCACTTTGCTGCTGGTTGAGTAATTGTAATTGCCATGTCAATTCCCTCCTACTTTAACTATAGCAGAGTTAAATAAGAAGGACTATTAATAAACTTGAATGACACGAAACCTTCATAATGGAAAGCTTCGTGTCGTATGGATTAGTGCTCTTTTAAACTATCTAACGGAACACTCTTTTCTTGTTCGGGTTCATCTACAGGAAAAATTCGTGCTGTATTTTCTTGTTCGTCGACATGTTGAATATAAATTGGATTGCCTTCATACATAACGTTAATCATCACCGGTGACTCTACAATTTCCTTTGCGCGCTGGATATTCAAGTGCATACACCATCCTTATCGTATTAATTTCATTTTGTAGTATGAAATACAATGGAGTTTTCTATTCATCAACTTTTTTTGATTAAGTGTTGACTTGCATGAAAAATATGGTAAGATTGGTATATCAAAATAATTTGATGTAAAGGGTGAACAGAGATGAGTGAAACATTTCAAATATATGATGTATCTTTAGAAAAAACATTTGCTGAATACGAGAAAAAGTTTAAAGCTTTAGCTGATAAAAAACGACTACAGATTATGAACATTTTAACGGAAAAAGGCGAGATGTGTGTTTGTGATCTAGAACCACTCATCGACATGCCACAATCGAAGCTGTCTTATCATCTGAAGATTTTACTTAATGCCAACTTGTTAACAAAAGAGACAAGAGGAACGTGGAGCTATTACCAGCTTCATGAAGAGGAAGTAAACGCGATCCTTTCGCCTGAGTTGTGCTGTCTTTTCCGTCCTACAAAGTAATTTTTTTAAGTGTTACATCAACTTTTTTTGATTAATACATCAAAAGAAATTGATTAATTAGATGGGAGTGATTAATCATGGTGTTAGAAACGATAATAAACTTTTTATGGATTGCATTGGAGTTAACCGTACTATTTGTTCTAATTTCATTTGTAATTAGTTTGTTACAAGGCTATATACCTTATGGGAAGATTGAAAAACACATCTCTGGTAGCAATAAAATATGGGCAGCTGGTGCCGCAATAATATTTGCATTCATTACGCCGTTTTGCTCGTGTTCGACAATACCGATTATTGTAAACATGTTAAAAAAGAAAATGCCATTCGACATTGTCATGATATTTTTATTCGCATCACCTGTTTTGGATCCCACGATCCTTACAATTATGGGTGTGATTTTTGGATGGAAAGTAACTGCGATTTATATTGTAGTGACAACAGTCTTATCGATCATCATCGGCTTCACACTGCATGCTTTAGGGTTTGAAAAAGCGGTAAAAAACGTGATGATGACTGGTTACGAAGAAAAGAATCACAAATTTAACTTTAAACTTGCTATAAGAGAAACGATCGATTTAATGAAAAGTGTTTATCCGTATTTAATTATTGGCGCAGCGATCGGGGCTATTATACACGGGTTAGTTCCGACAGAATGGATTTCAACTGTGTTCGGTGCGGATCATTGGTGGCTGATTCCAATTGCTGCGATCGTCGGTGTGCCTTTGTATATAAGATTATCGAGCATGATTCCAATCTCGCAAGTATTAATTTTAAAAGGTATGGCACTTGGACCAGTAATGGCGATGATGATTAGTTCTGCTGGGGCGAGCTTACCAGAAGTAATCTTGCTTAAATCAATATTCAAGAAAGAATTAGTGATCATGTTTGTTGTCTCCGTTATCGCCATGTCTACAATTTCAGGATTTATCTTTTATCTTATCTAAAGGAGGTGACGTCCATGTTCAACTTATTAAAGAAAAAACAATCGAAACATGACAGCTGCTGCCAAATCAAGATTGAAGAAGTGAAGGATGACTGCTGTAAAGAGGGAGAAAAAGAAGCGGCGAAGAAATAGACGAAAGGTAGTATTAGCTTTTATAGCTAATACTACCTTTTTCAATACGTATGTCTAATGGTATTCTATAATAAGAGATTGACATATCGCAAAACTGGAAGACGGTTTGTGATACTTGTATTTTCAAGCATGGATGAAGGATTAACAATATAGTGAAGACGACTTGAAGGAGGAGATACACGTTGAAACTAGGAGCATTTTCTGTAAGCTTAAATGTAAAAGATATTCATCGTTCAAAAGCATTTTACGAAAACTTGGGATTTAAAACTTTAGGTGGAGATATTAATCAAAATTGGCTAATCATGAAGAATGAGCAGTCAGTGATTGGTCTATTTCAAGGAATGTTTGAGAAAAACGTCTTGACGTTTAATCCAGGCTGGGATCACAATGCTGAAGACGTAGACGATTTTACGGATATTCGAGAACTGCAAAAAGGTTTAAAGAAAAAGGGAGTAACATTAATAGAGGAAGCCGATGAATCTACACAAGGACCAGCACATATTACAATGTTAGATCCAGACGGTAATCCAGTATTAATCGATCAACACCGTTAAGTGAAAAAATAACTATGTCGATCAGGAAAAGGCGCTAAAATGCGCCTTTTCCCTGTTAAGTAACTGATCAAATTGATAAATTCCAAAGAGATTTACTTCTGTTTCCCTTTTAATAACATTCTGGAACAAAACCCGTTTCGGTATTATCCATTCAAAGCGCTCATAACATCATCGCTTCTTGGTTAACTCTTTTCATGAATTCGTGAACAACTTGTTGATTCCCTTTCTTGTTTGCGAGCTTCATCATTGCTCTACCAACAAAGTTGACTCCTTTGTTATGCCCTGTATAAATGAATTTCGTATGGTTGTCATCGATTTTTTCAAGGATGAAGCTAAGTTGGATTTCGAACGCTTTTCCAATGATAAAGCTAATTGTTTTTAGTTTTTTATTTGGAGTGTCTTCGTATGCCAGTGTGTCCACGGTGTATGTTTCAATCCGTTTTCCTTCCCGGTATGTTTGTTGATGCTTGGCGCCTACCTCTGTTTCTGATTTTTCCATTAATGTGTGTTCTTCAACTTTTGGCATGATTTTTTTAATGTTTTCATCAGAAAATAACTTCCAGACCGTTCCTATATCAGTATCAATTAGCGTTTCTTCTTTCCATTCAATCATCTTTTTCATCCTCCCTACCAGATGCTAAAAAATCGTCAATCTCCTCCGTTTGTTTGCGAAGATCTTCTATTTGCAGCTGAATTTTCTTCCTCTTTTGAATTAATAAATCTTCTAAGTGATAAAACGATTCGTCCTCCATCACAGAAATCATCTCTTGGATAGTAAACCCGAACCGCCTTAGTTTTCCTAAAAGGATTGCTAAAAAATAGCTACCATCATCGTAATATCGGTAGTTATTATGCGGGTCAATGTAAGCAGGCTCAAGGAGATTCACTTCTGCATAGTAGCGGAGTGTCTCTTTACTTAGCCCGGTGATTTCGGCAAATTCACTTATCTTATACATGCCTCTCACTTTCCTCTCCCTACAAGTATAAACTGAGGGGTGCACCACAGTGTCAATTCGTTTATTTAAATAGGATTATTTTAAAACTAAATACGTATTCAGGAAGGACAAAAGGTCTATAAAGTTGAAATAATTATAACAAACCTATAGTTGGACATGGGGATATGTAAGCTGATCTTTCGGATGTTACGTATGCTGAATCAGCTAAATTAAAGACTACGTTGAGATATAGAGTTCATAAAAGACAATTATAAGGAGGTCGAAGCATGACTTACGAAGAAATTATGCAAAAGCTTGAAGAATTAGGTTCTGAGCAAACGAAGAAAATATATCAAAATCACGGGGTAAAAGAACCTTATTTTGGAGTTAAGATTGGTGATTTAAAAAAACTTGTTAAGTATGTAAAAAAGGATCATGAATTGGCGCTGCAACTATTCAATTCTGAAAATCATGATGCGATGTATTTGGCTGGACTTTCTGTTAACCCAAAAATAATCTCAAAAGAAACTTTACAGAATTGGATTACCAAAGCCTACTGGTATATGGTAGCCGAATATACCGTTGCACAAGTTACAGCTGAAAGTGACTATGCCCTTGAATTAGCAAGAGAGTGGTTGAATGCAGATGAAGAAATGATCGCAGTTGCTGGTTGGAGTACGTATGCTAACTATTTGTCGATTGCTCCTGATGATGAGTTGGACATCGATGAAATTAGCTCTTTGTTGGATAAAGTTGAAAATACTGTACACGAAGAACGGAATCGAGTTCGATATGTCATGAATTCTTTTGTGATTGCAGTAGGTTCCTATGTGCCTGCATTAACCGAAAAATCGAAACAAGTAGGAGAATCTATAGGCAAAGTACATGTAGACGTAGGAAATACCGCATGCAAAGTTCCGCTCGCCAAGGATTATATTAAGAAGGTAGAAGCGAAGAACCGAATTGGGATGAAGAGGAAGACGTGTATTTGTTAGAATTACGAAAATTGTATAAAGTTATACATTTGCTACAATAATGAAAAAGAGTGATGGTATTTTGATAGGAAAGACATACAACTAGATTGCTATAGGGGAAATTCACTTAATAATTAGGAGGAAATTATGGGAAGATTAGTGCATTTTGAAATTCATGTAGATGAAATGGAGAGGGCAAAAAAATTTTATGGTGATGTCTTTGGGTGGACCTTTGAAGACTGGAGTGAATATACTGGTATGCCTTATTGTGGTGCTGTAACTGGAGATGACAAAGAACCTGGTATTAATGGTGCATTGATGCAGCGTCAAAGTGCCACACCGGAATTAGGACAACCTATGAATGGCTATGCTTGTACAATGGGAGTTGAGGATTACGATTTAACTGAATCCAAAATTCTAGAATCTGGTGGAAAGGTAGCATTGCCAAAATACGCGCTTCCGGGAATGGCGTGGCAAGGATATTATATCGATACAGAAGGAAATATATTTGGTGTTCATCAACCAGATGAGAATGCAAAATAACCCATGCAAGATGAAATTACTTTATTTATTATAAGTTAGCAATGGAACAGTATCGGCCTTCTAAGGTCCCTATCCATCTGTTCAGCATTACCGATATTGGAGCGGATAGGTTATAAAAGGTATTGAAAGTGGGCGGGTTATAAAAATGCCACAATGAATGATGTTTACATTTTAAAAGCTAGATAAAGTGTATACTAAGGGAAAATATTTTACCAATTTAAAACACGCACAAATATGACTAATTCAATATTTGTGCGTGTTTTTTAGTATGCAATCATTGCCATTCCATAAGAATAGTCATATAATCCGTTTATGCTTGTTTAGTTTTATAAAAGGGGTGTGCATCTTGTGATTCGTCGCTTGTTTAGTTATTATTTGCCGCATAAGCGTTTATTTATTATTGATTTTTCGTGTGCGGTGTTTGTGGCATTATTAGAATTAGCTTTTCCAGTAGCGGTTCAGAGGTTTATCGATGATTTATTACCATCAGAAAATTGGACAGCCATTATGTGGGTGAGTATTGGATTATTGTTCTTATTTTTACTTAGTACATTTTTGCAGTACATCGTGAATTACTGGGGACATAAGCTGGGGATTAATATAGAAACCGATATGCGACAGCAGCTATTTAAACATGTGCAAAAGCAATCATATCGATTTTTTGATAATACAAAAACCGGTCATATTATGAGCCGAATCTCGAATGATTTATTTGATATTGGAGAGATGGCGCACCACGGTCCGGAAGATGTGTTTATTGTAATTATGACATTTGTAGGTGCGTTTTGGATTATGTTTAGCGTCAATCCGGAACTTGCCTTGGTGACATGTATTGTGCTTCCTTTTTTAGTTTGGTTAATCGTTTATTGCAATATTAAGATGAATCAAGCGTGGAAAAACATGTATGGAGAGATTGCAGAAGTTAACGCCAGAGTAGAAGACAGTGTATCTGGTGTTCGCGTTGTACAATCTTTCACAAACGAAGAATATGAAATTGCTCGTTTTACAAAAGATAATCGTAGCTTTAGAAGAGCTAAGCTTGGTGGTTATCAAGTCATGTCTTACGGTAATTCTGGTATTTACATGATGACGCGGTTTATTATTCTTTCTGTGCTAGTTTATGGTGCGTGGTTAACGTATGATGGTCAACTACTGATTGGCGAGCTGGTTGGGTTTGTCTTATATGTAAATGTATTGATCAAACCAGTGGATAAGGTTAGTGCATTGATGGAATTATATCCGAAAGGTTTGGCAGGGTTCAAACGATTCACTGAAATGCTGGATACTGAACCAGAAGTAGTGGATAGTAAGGATGCTGTTGAGGTAGCTGGTTTAACTGGTGATATTCGTTTTGATAACGTAACATTCGGTTATGATGAGCACAAAACCGTACTGAAAAATATTGATTTATCGATTCGAACTGGAGAAACGATCGCCTTTGTCGGTCCATCTGGGGCAGGGAAAACAACGATCTGCTCCTTAATTCCACGTTTTTATGATGTTGACGAAGGATCGATTAAAATTGATGGAATAGATATCCGTGATATGACGATGCAATCATTACGTTCACAAATTGGAATTGTTCAACAAGATGTATTTTTATTCACGGGTACATTAAAAGAAAATATTGCTTATGGTAAACGCGACGCAACAGATGAAGAAATTGAAGAAGCTGCAAGACGAGCTCATTTAGTCGAATTTATCGAGAAGCTACCATTAGGTTATGAAACGCCAGTAGGGGAACGTGGCCTGAAGTTATCAGGAGGACAAAAGCAACGTGTAGCTATTGCCCGAATGTTTCTGAAAAACCCGCCGATACTTATATTGGATGAAGCTACCTCGGCTTTAGATACGGCCACAGAGATGATTATCCAAAAGGCATTGTCGGAGCTTGCTAAAAATAGAACAACATTAGTAATCGCTCACCGATTAGCTACAATTAAAAATGCAGATCGCATTATCGTTGTAACAGAAGAAGGCGTAGCTGAACAAGGAACACATGAAGAGTTAATTGCTAAAAATGGTATCTTTGCACAGCTTCACCGTGTTCAATACTAAATGACAAAAGTGGGTAGCTTATTATAAATGGTAAAACAA